>ONVN01000257.1 GCA_900321295.1 uncultured Eubacteriales bacterium | reverse complement strand
TCCGGGCACCACAGCTGCTCTTGCTCTTCTGAATGATGCCGTCAAGAAAGGCGGTGTCATGGCCTCCAACCACGTCGGCGGTCTGTCCGGTGCCTTTATTCCGGTTAGTGAAGACATTGGCATGATCGAAGCCGCGACTGCAGGAGCACTGCATCTTGAAAAGCTTGAAGCCATGACCTGCGTCTGCTCGGTTGGTCTGGATATGATTGCCATTCCAGGAGATACTTCCGCAGCCACGATTTCCGGCATCATTGCGGATGAAGCGGCCATCGGCATGGTCAACAACAAAACCACCGCTGTCCGCGTCATTCCCGCTGTCGGAAAGAAAGCCGGAGATACCGTCGAATTCGGTGGTCTCCTCGGATATGCGCCTGTCATTCCCGTCAACAGCTTCAAGTGTGAAGACTTCATCGCCCGAGGCGGGCGGATCCCTGCCCCTCTACATTCCCTGCGCAACTAATCATAAAAGGATGAAAACATGAGCAATTTTGTCGATCGCGTCAAGATTACCTGCAAGTCCGGAAACGGCGGCAACGGTGCCGTTTCCTTTCACCGGGAAAAGTTCGTCACCAACGGCGGTCCTGACGGCGGTGACGGCGGCCACGGCGGTGATGTCATGGTCTTCGCAGACCCCAACATGCATACACTGCTTGACTTCCGTTTCCGCAGCAAATACGCGGCCGAGAGCGGCGGCAACGGTGCGGGCGGACGCTGCGCTGGCAAGCGAGGTGAAAGCATCACCATCAAAGTGCCTGCGGGAACCGTCATCCGTGATGCAGAAAGCAATCTCATCGTCATGGATATGGACACCCCCGGTGAAACCAGGCTCCTGCTCAAGGGCGGCCGCGGCGGCTGGGGAAATATGCATTTTGCCACACCCACACGCCAGGCTCCCAATTTTGCCAAGCCCGGAACCAAAACCGATATCCACACCTTTATTCTGGAACTCAAGACAATCGCCGACGTAGGCCTGGTGGGTTACCCGAACGTTGGCAAAAGCACCCTGCTGTCCGCTGTCACCAGTGCAAAGCCCAAAATCGGAAACTATCACTTCACGACCCTGACTCCGAACCTCGGCATTGTCCGCCGCCACGGTCAGGACATCGTGCTTGCAGATATTCCCGGACTGGTGGAAGGGGCTTCTGAAGGTGTAGGTCTCGGTCATGATTTCCTGCGTCATGTGGACCGTACGCGTCTTCTGCTGCACCTGGTCGATATTTCCGGAATGGAAGCCAGGGATCCCGTTGAAGACTATGAGCAGATCAACCATGAGCTTGAAAACTATGGCGATCTGGCCAGCCGTCCCCAAATCCTGGTCTGCAACAAAATGGATCTTCCCGGTGCTGAAGAAAACCTTGAACGTATCAAAGAACATGTCCGGGAGAAAGGCATCCCTGTTTTTGCCATTTCTGCTGCTGCCCATATCGGACTCGACGCCCTTCTGGACTGTGTGGAAGAAAAGCTTCGTGATCTTCCACCCATTCAGCATTACGAACCCGAAACCGTTGTGGAAGAAAGTGCTGAAACGGATACCTTCCAAATCGAAATGGACGGAGACGTTTACGTCGTCACTGGCTCCGCCATGGAGCGTCTGCTTGACAGCGTCAATTTTGACGACGATGAATCCGTCAACTGGTTTCACCGCTCCCTCAGACGGCTCGGCGTCATCGATGCCCTGCGTGAAAACGGCGCAGGTGAAGGTGATACCGTCCGTATTGCCGATATTGAATTTGATTTTATTGATTAAAGGAGTACCCTATGACAAGCAAACAGCGTGCCATGCTTCGTTCCATGGCGAACACCATTGATACCATCCTCTACATTGGCAAAGACGGCATCGTTCCGGGAACCATCAAGTCTGCCAGTGATGCTCTGGAAGCGCGGGAGCTCATCAAGGGCTGCGTGCAGCCTGAGTGCCCTCTCACCGCAAAGGAAGCCCTCGAAGAACTGACGAAGGAACTCGGGGCTGAAGGTGTGCAGTGTATTGGCCGCCGCTTTGTGATGTACCGCCCGAGCAAGGAACATCCGAAGATTGTGCTTGACTGACATGGAACGTATCACGGTGATTCACCCCTTTGAGCCGCTCGTCGACAGGAACAGCAGGATTCTGATCCTCGGCAGTTTTCCTTCCATCAAGAGTCGTGAGCAGCTGTTTTTCTACGGGCATCCCCAGAATCGGTTCTGGCGGATGCTCGCTGCCGTTTATGGGGAAGCAGTACCGGAAACCATCCCCCAGAAGCAGCATCTTGTGTTATCCCATCACCTTGCCCTTTGGGACACCATCTTCCAGTGCTCCATTTCAGGATCCTCCGATGCATCCATCCGGGACATTGTTCCCATTGATATCAATCGCATTCTGAGCGTTGCCTGCATCGAAAAAGTTCTTTGCAACGGACGCCTGTCGGGAAACATGTATCATCGATACCTCGAACCTTTTACGGGGCTCACGGCCCGGATCATGCCCAGCACAAGTCCTGCAAATGCAGCCGTTTCCCTGGATCAGCTGACCGCCATCTGGCGCTCCGAGCTGCTTCCGGATACAGAATACGCCTGGTAGCACGATCAATCCGCTGCCAGCAGAAGAAAACCATTGTGCATTTCCTCTCCCCATGATAAGATACCCCGCGGCATGCGACTTCTTTCGCATCAGCCAGAACACGCACAAGGAGGCGCTCCTATGTTCAGGAGACTGCTCAACACCCGTTCCCTCTGTTTTTCTGCCATGATCGCTGCGCTCTACGCCGTCATCACCCTTGCCACGCCTGTCCTCTCCTACGGCGCAGGAAGCGGCTGGGAATGCAGACTGTCCGAAGCACTGACCATGCTGGCCGTTCTGTTCCCTGAAGCCGTTCCAGGCCTTACCGTTGGCTGTCTGGTCGCAAACCTTCTCAGTCCAGTGGGTCCGATGGACATCATTTTCGGAACACTGGCCACCCTGATTGCCGCCATCGGAACATGGCATTTCCGTTCCCATATATGGCTTGCTGCCCTCTGTCCGATCCTGTCCAATGCCGTCATCGTCGGCCTGATTCTTTCTCTGACGTACGGACTGCCGCTGTTCTTTACGATGCTGCAGGTCGGTGCAGGCGAGGCCGTTGCAGTTCTTGTGGGCTGTCTGCTTCTGACAGCCGTCAGAAAATCCGGACTGACCTCAGTCCTTTCGTTTGGAAAGAAATCCAACTGAAACACCGCACTGTGCTCCGCCCCGAAGGGCGGAGTTTTCTGTTTTCTTTCACAGCACAGAATGGGCACCTTGTTTGCCGGATTTGCTCCTTCCAGGAAGTTGCTTCCGCCACTCTGTGTTTTCCTGGAAGTGTTCCATCCCCCTGATTCTTGTGGTATAATTAAGAATGGATATTTGTATCTGGAGGTGCATGTATTTCATGCCGGACCTGATCCTCGCCTCTGCTTCGCCACGGCGCCGTGAACTGCTTTCCCTGACGGGACTCACGTTTTCCATCGACGCTGCCGAAGTGGATGAGCATACTTCCCTCGGAGCCAAAGAAGCTGTACTGGAGCTTTGCCGCCGCAAAGCACTCGCCGTTGCCGCACGGCATCCCGGAGAAATCGTTCTGGCTGCAGATACGCTTGTCGCCATGCACGATATTCCCTTCGGAAAACCCGAGGATAAGGAAGATGCGTGCCGCATGCTTCGTTCTTTATCTGGGAAGTGGCACCAGGTCTATACAGGCGTATGCACAGTCTCCAAAGACGGGCAAATCCACACCGGTCTTGATACCTCCGACGTCCATTTCATGGATATGTCGGAAGACGATATCCTTTCCTATGTCAGAACCGGCGAACCGATGGACAAAGCCGGAGCTTATGCCCTTCAGGGCATTGCCGGCATTTTCATCTCAGAAGTCAGGGGAACCCCTTCCGGGGTCATCGGACTTCCCCTGCCGCTCACACATGAACTGCTTGAACGCTGCGGACTCCATATTCCCTGCGTCAAGCCCATTGAATCGTAAAAGGACGGAAACTGTACATGTCATTCTACGCACCTGATATCGCCATTGATCTGGGGACTGTCAATACGCTTGTCTACGTAAAAGGGAAAGGGATCGTCATCCGCGAGCCTACTCTCGCTGTCGTGGATTCCAATCGCCCTGACCGCGTCCTGTATGTCGGCGAAGAAGCCGGTTATCATCTGGGACGAACCCGGGATTCCTCCGAGGTTGTTCGCCCTGTCGTCAATGGAACCATCGCCAATTTTGATATTGCCAAGGTCATGATCCGCTATTTTATGCGCAAAGCGATCGGTACCAATTATCTGATCAAACCCAAGGTGCTGGTTTCTGTGCCCTCCGGCCTTCCTGCTCTCTCCAGGCGTGCTGTTGTGGAAGCGGTTCAGGTGGCAGGTGCCAAAAAAATCTATCTCGTCGAAAAGGCCCTCGCAGCAGCCATTGGATCCGGACTGCCGGTCTATGAGCCGATCGGCTCCATGGTCGTCGATATTGGCGGAGGCACAACCGATACAGCAATCGTCTCCCTGGGC
The DNA here is from genome assembly GCA_900321295.1 of uncultured Eubacteriales bacterium. Taxonomy (GTDB): domain Bacteria; phylum Bacillota; class Clostridia; order Christensenellales; family Aristaeellaceae; genus UBA2943. Next base: position 7,683 of record ONVN01000257.1, on the reverse strand, counting down.
GGCATGGTCGTCTCCCAGTCCGTGGATGTCGGTGGACAGCGAATGGATGAATCCATTGTTTCTTATATGAAAACTTATTCCAGTATGCTCATCGGCGACCGGACAGCTGAGCAGGTCAAAATCGACCTGGCTTCGGCTGTTCCCCCTGCCGAAAACCGATATGTCCATGTCCGCGGCCGTGACCTTCTCTCTGCGCATGCCATGGATGTGGAGTTTTCCACGGCACAGGCGTATGAAGCCGTTCGTGAGCCCTGCACAGCCGTCCTGGCTTCCATCAAATGGGTTCTGGAACGTACGCCCCCGGAGCTTGCTGCCGATATCATGCGCAACGGCATTCATCTCACAGGCGGTGCATCCCAGATTTCCCATCTGGATCGCTTTATTGCAACCAGCACGGGAATTCCTGTGCTGCTTGCGCGTGAACCTGCCGACTGCACAATTCTCGGGCTTGGTTATCTGGTCGATAATCAGGACCTGCTTGATTCCCTTCCTCCTGCCACGATCAAGGGATAAGCTCTGACACTTTTTCAAAGAGGTGAGGTCAGTTCATGTCCGACAAACAGGAACCCAGAAGTCCCCTTGAATCCAACGACTGGCTTCAGGCGGGAGACGAAATATTCAATGAAACCCTGGAATCCATCACCGCTGAACTGCCTGGTCCCAAGCAGCCCGAGGGCGAAGAGCAGCCTGAAGTGCAGGAAGAAGCTCATCATGAAACACCGGAGGAAATCCTGGCACGTTTTCGTTCCCCTGACCGAAACAAAAAACCTGCTGAGTCGAAAAAGAAAGGTCTGTTTTCGGTCCTGGAAAAAGCCAGGCACAAAAAGAAAGATGAAAATGAGGCAATGGACGAAGAGCCAGCTGAGCTTTCTTCCATGCACCCCCGTCTGCGTCATTTCTTCATGATTCTGGTCTCCGCGGTTCTGATCCTGCTGTTTATCCTCATCATTCTGTTCCGTCTGAATGTTGTTGAAAATGAGCAGATTGCCGGTACTCTGGTCAGCGTTTCCGAAGGAATCAGCGATACCATTACCCCGATTCAGTCGGTTTTTTCCAGAGCATCCGATGAATTCTTCGGTTTTATGCGGCGCATAAAATACTGGTATAACCTGGAAAATGCCTACAATGAACTCCGCGAAGAAAATGAACATCTGGTCTACGAAGCCATGCTGGCCAATGAGCTTCAGATCCGTCTTTCCCAGTTTGAGGGGATGTACGATGAAATTGAAGCCAACAGAAACCTGAATCCGCTTCAATGCACAGTCATCGGCAAAAATGGAGACAGTTATTTCTCCACACTGACCATCAACAAGGGACGTCTGGACGGCATTGAAGAATACATGGCTGTAACGCTGTCTGGTGCATTGATCGGCTACACGGAAACCGTCACGGATCATCAGGCAACCGTACGCACCATTATTGACTCGGAGGCCTCCATCGCTGCTCTGATCCAGTCAAGCCGCGATCAGGGCACGATCCGAGGAACACTTGGCATCAACGGGACGGCCATGTGCCGTATGTATTATCTGCCGGATGATCATCTTCCGCGTCCGGGTGATATTGTTGTCACCAGTGGTGTTTCCATGTCATTTCCCAAAGGAATACCGATCGGAACCGTCCGCGAAAGCACACGTGGCATGGATGCCAACAAACAGTACATTATCGTTGAACCCACGGCAGACTTTCAGCATATCGAATATGTCATCGTTCTCCGCTATAAGCCCGCTGCCGGCGCAATTCAGGGGAATGTTTCAAGCACAACCGTCGAGCACGTTCCGCTGGATACGGCAAGGCCGTACCCCACCATACGCATCGGCTCTCTGAATTATTTCACCACCGAGTCTCCGATGGATTCTGCGGAACCAGTGGAAAGCCCGTCTCCGGCACCATCCGCTTCTCCCTCGCCGTCTCCGTCGCCGACCCCCACCCCGGTTCCCGGTGGCATCAGCACACCTGCTGAGCCGGTCTATGAATATGCTGTTGTCCAGACCACAGATCCCAATCTGACCCCAACTCCCTCCCCGTCCCCGACTCCAACTCCCTATATCACGCTTGGGCCCGATGATATGACGCTGGAGGAGGACTGAGTATGCCTTTATTCTTTCGGAGAAGAAAGGCACCTGAAAGCAACCGCCGGACCGTCAAAAGAGCTCGCAAGCAGCAAAAGCGCCTGTTCCGCCGTGCTCTGAAGCTGGCCTTTCACAGAGAAATCCGCCTGTTTCTGGTGATTTTCCTCGGTTATTTTCTTCAGGTGACTTTCTGTTCGACCCTCGGAAGCGTTCTAGGCGTTCCCGTTATGCTTACCCATGCCGTGATTGCAGTCATAACCGTCTGCTATGGCCGCCTTCGTGCTTTCTGGTGCGGCTTGATCTATGGGATTCTTATGGAACTTATGCTGCCGGGCACCGAACTTCTGAATCTCTTTGTTTATCCGGCTTCAGCGCTTCTCTGGTCGGTTCCTTTTTCTGACAAGTCCGCCCAGCAGCTGGAATATGAACGCAGCATTGGCCGTGCCGGAAGGAACAGAAGTCCTGTTCTGCGTACCCTGATGTGCAGTTTCACCAATGCACTGACCTTTGAAATCGTCAATATCGTGTATATTTATCTGCGTGAATCTGCCATTCTTCCGGTCCATTATGAATCCGCCGTAAGAACGGTCGCTGCGACTGTCATTCTTACCCTTCTGGTCCTTTTTCCGCTTCGCTGGTTTTTCGGTTATGCCCGCAGGCAGCAGCCTTCGAAAAAGCTGTATCCCTACAAGGCCTAGACCATATTTCCTTGAAAGGAGGTCTTGGATATCCAGCACATTCTCAATGCATATTACAGCATGAAACGTATGCTCAGTTTTGAGCCCACCCGCAAGAAATTTCTCCGTTATCTTGTTGGTTTTGCTGCCATTTGCAGTATGTTTGCCCTGCTGATTTACGGTCTTGCAGATCTGCAACTCAGCAATGGCGATGTCTATCAGGAGCAGGCCGAATCCGGCCGTACCAAGACCATCGTTCTGCGCGGCAAGCGTGGAAACATCACGGATGCAGACTCGGTTGTTCTTGCAGAAGATCAGCTGATCTATAACGTGACTTTCTATAAGGACGTTTCCATGTCCAGTAAATCCAATTACCAGACCTTCACCTCCTCCATCATTGATGCCATCGGTATTATTGAACGCAACGGCGGGACCATGGCTGTCAATTTCAACATCAAACGGGATGAAGAAACCGGTGAATGGGTCTTTGATTTCGGCGATCCGGAACGCCTTTCCCAGGCTGTACTGGAAAAAAGGGAACGTCAGTGGCGGAGCAACAACTATCTCACCACGACCCGTTACCCGACAGCACAGAGCTGTATTGAAAAGCTCTATGACCGTTATCAGTTTGCGGTCGTCAAACCGGATATTTCGGAAGAACTCATGTGCAAAGTCATGGCCATCTACTGTGAGATGCAGATGAACGTTTTCTCCTCACAGCCGATTGTCATTGCCAAAGACGTCAATTATGAAACCGTCATCGAGGTGGAAACGCGATCCATGATGCTCTCCGGCATGGAAATCGCCGTGGGTACCAAGCGTGTTTACCCGAAATCCACCCTGGCTGCTCAGATTATCGGATACATCGGAGCCATCCCTTCCCAGAGCATGTGGCAGACACTGTCCACAAAAGGTTATTCCTATAATGATTACATCGGGAGAGACGGTATTGAGTCCTCCATGGAAGACTGGCTGACCCAGAATTCTTCCACCAAATCCGGTTATCGTATCGTGGAACGCGACCAGCTCTCCAAAGTCGTACGCGAGCTGGAATATGTCCCGCCTGAAGACGGCAACAACGTGAAGCTTACCCTTCATTCTTCCTACCAGGCCATTGCTGAACGTGCCATTGCTGAAAACGTCAACGATACACGGGATGTTCAGGAACAGAAGCTCGTGGCAGATGACTGGCTGGAAGATAACAAGCAGGACATTGCAAACCGTGACTGGGACAAGTATCCGCTGCAGCTGGCGGAACATGGGTGTCTTGTTGTTCTCGACATGCAGGACCGTGTTCTTGCCATGGCCAACTATCCCACTTATGACCTGAATGCGCTTGTCAGTGCAGGTGCTGACGCCCTGACGATTCTTCAGGATCCGCGCAACCTGCTGCTGAACTATGGCATTCATGCACGTGGGACACCTGGCTCCATCTTTAAGATGGTCACTGGCTATGCCGCACTGAATGAGGAAGAGCTCGGCCCGACGGAGCTCATCTCGGATATGGGCTACTTCAAGAACTACAACGCCGACGAGGCCACTGCCCCGAAGTGCTGGATTTCTCCGAACTACCGTTATAAGCATGCCAACCAGACCATCATTGAAGGTCTGACGCATTCCTGCAATTACTTCTTCTATGAACTGGGTTCCAGAATCGGAGAAGAACGCCTCTACAAATATTCCGGGCTCTTCGGCCTGACCAGCAAAACAGGCATTGATCTTCCGGGCGAGGTGCGCTCTGTCGTCGGCTGTCAGAACACACTGTATGATCCTACCAAGGCCATGAACGAAGCGAATCAGGATACTTCCCTGCCGATCATCGTTTTCAATGCCATCAAAAAGCATCTCAAGCAGTGTGGTCAGAGCCGCAATATTGAATATGACGACGACCGTCTTTCTGTTTGCACCAAACGTCTGATGGATATGGCCGTCAACACCGGTCAGAATGCCTGGCTCACCAATATGCGTTCCATTCTTATGGAAGAGCTCGGCATGACCAAGGAAATGGTTTACACACGAACCATCATCTCCGACACCTACAATTATATGAACACCATTAAATGGGGTGGATCGCAGACAATCCTGACCGCCATCGGCCAGTCTGTTACCGTGCTTACACCAGTGGCTGTTGCCCGATACGTCTGCACAGTCGCCAACAATGGTGCTCTCTATAACGTCTCACTGGTGGATTCCATCACCAGTCCGGATGGCGAAATCCTGTCACAGCGTGCTCCGCAGCTGATTACACAGCTGGAGAACGTCGACATCTACTTCCCGCTGATCAAGGAAGGAATGAAAGGCGTTGTTGACGAGCAGGACGGCACGGCAGGAAAGTACTTCAGCGGTTGGAAATACCGCAATGACATCGCCGCGAAAACCGGTACGGCTCAGACCACCGCCATTGACCTTGAAAACAACGGCTGGTTCGTCGCCTTTGCTCCTTTCGACAATCCGGAAATTGCTCTTGCTGTCTTTATTCCCAACGGACTGTCGGGCGGAAATGCTTCCCTGGCAGCACGCGAATTCATTGAGTGGTATCTTGATCAGGAAACCCTGCGTACCACAGATTATGATCTCCCGATTGGCAATTCCCTGGCTCCCTGAGCCTGTCATTCTCCCCTGATGTCCCAAATGGAGGAATTCTACATGAGCACAGTCCATCTTGTGATGTCCGGCAAAGGCGGTGTTGGCAAGTCCACCTTCAGCGCAGGTCTTGGTATTGCACTTGCTGATCTTGGGATGCGGGTCTGTATTCTCGATACGGACATCGGTCTGCGTGGACAGGACACGCTCCTCGGGCTTCAGGACAACGTCATCTATGATTCACTGGATGTGATCCAGGGCAACTGTGAACTGGAGGATGCCCTCCTGTCCTATCGCGGGCAGGATAAACTGTTTCTCCTGTGTGCTCCCCAGTTTTCACGGGTTCGCGATTTCTCACCCCGCAGTATGGCACGGCTTGTCAAGCAATTGCGCAGATCCTTTGGCCATGTCATTATCGATGCCCCCGCCGGCATCGAAAAAGGGCTTCGTCTGTCGCTGAGGAGCGAGATTGATGACACCTGTGTCGTCGTCACGCCGGACGATCTCTGCATCCGTGACGCCGAAAGAGTCATCTCTCTGCTGGAGGAGCGTGAGCTTCCCCGTCCCCGGCTCATCGTCAACCGGCTGATCCCCGGACTGATTGAGAAAGGTGAAATGTATTCTGCACAGACGGTTGCCCAGACGCTGGACTGTGAACTGCTCGGTGCCATGCCGGATGATCCGACCGTTTACCGGGCACAGCTGCAGCATCTGAATTTTATGCAGTTTGACTGCGAGGCACGGGATGCCATGCTCCGGATCGCCCGACGTGTCTGCGGTGAGTACGTGGAAATCTATCCCTATGGGAAGAAGCGTTCCTGGCTTGCCCGCATGCTGCGCCCCGGCTCAAAGGAGGTCGTACGTATTGATTGTTGAAAGCAAACACACAAGAGCCCATACAGACTGGTTTCTGATTATCCTGGTCATGTCCATGTCCATCCTCGGAATCGGAGCAGTTGCCGTAGCGACCTTTTCCACCACATCTGAGGCCGTCACGCCGCTGACACATATTGTGGAATCTTCGTATGCCATGCGTCAGAGTCTGTTTGTCCTGATTGCACCGGTCATCATGACCATCATGATCAATGTTCCTTTTCACTGGTTCCGGCGCCTGGCCCGCCCTCTGTATATCGGCGCCAATCTGCTGCTTCTGGTGGTGTGGGTTTTCAACCGTGCCACCGGCGTGAAAGCCTGGCTGGATACCCTTTGGGGATTCACCATCCAGCCCTCAGAATTTGCCAAGCTCGCCATGATCCTGATCCTGGCCAAAACACTTTCCCAGATGGATATGTCGAGCAAAACATGGAGGAATCTTGGAAAAGTCGGTTTCATCGTCTTTATTCCTACGCTCATTACGGTCGCATCCGGTGAAATGGGCAGCCTGCTGGTGATTTTCTTTATGTTCGCTGTCCTGCTCTGGTTTTCCGGGATGGACTGGAAAGTTTTGTTTGCACTGGCTGCAATCGGTATTGTCGCCGTTGTTGCACTCTTCGCTTTTATGTACTTTTCAGGTTCTGATTCCTATCGTCTGACACGTATTCTTGCCTTTATAGATCCCGCTTCTTATTCCTCTTCCGGTGCGTATCAGCAGACACAGAGCAAAATTGCCATTGGTTCCGGCGGAATCACCGGCATCGGGTATTTTGTGAACGGTGCCATGAGCCAGCTCAACTATGTTCCTGCTGACTGGACAGACTTCATCTTTGCCACGATCGGTGAGGCCGCAGGTTTCAGGGGCTGTCTGCTGCTGATTTTCGCCTATCTGGTCATCATCATTCATATGCTCCGCCTCGCCTACTATACACGTGACAAATTCGGCTCCCTGATGATCATCGGCGTCATGGCCATGTTCCTCTTCCACGTTTTCGAGAACATTGGCATGTGTATCGGTGTCATGCCCATCACAGGCATACCGCTTCCATTCATGAGCTATGGGGGCTCCAACATGGTCACCAATATGGCTGGTATCGGCCTTGTCCTGAATGTAACCAAAAACCGTTCGCTTGCGCCGTCAAAGGACACCATCAACACTCCGCAGAAAACAGCTAGCATCCGGCATTTTCAGCAGATGAGGAGCCGAAACTGATATGTCCAACCAACGCCATACAGCACATTTTGAAAGTGCGCGGCTTGCCCTGTGCGGTATGATCGTCGCACTTTCCGTTGTTCTGATGCTGACCAGTTCCATCATCCCCATCATGACCTATGCTGCTCCTCTTTTCAGCGGACTCCTTCTGATTCCTGTCCAGTTGGAATATGACCGCAAAACAGCCTGGACAGTGTTCGGTGCCTCAGCCCTCCTGGTTCTGATTCTCGGGTTTGATAAGGAACTCGCGCTTTTTTACCTTTTCTTT
>ONVN01000251.1 GCA_900321295.1 uncultured Eubacteriales bacterium | reverse complement strand
GGTTTCCTAATGGATCCCGGTCAGGCTCTGGATTGATCGGATGGATACCTTGAACCGGAGCATCGCCTGAATCCACCGTGCAGCCCGCTCCGTCACTTTCGTTCCGGGATGCTGCACCGGTACTTCTTCAGTGAACTTTTTCCCGCACTGCCTGCACTCGAAACGGTGGCATACAAATGTAAGTTCCTGTGCCATCCCGTACCAGACAGGCATATCTTTCAGTGTTACATGCCCATACCCGTCTGCATACACTTTCCCCCTGCAGTGCGGGCAGATGACTTCCTTTGTTTCCCTCTCACTCTCAAACAGCAGGACGGACTGCTCTCCATCCAGGTCCCGCATGTAGCTCTTGCAGATAAACTGTTGACATCTCAGTTGGATTGCGATATCTTCTTCACGGAGCATAGTATGACTTCCTTCTTGTTTGTGTCGCTACTACAATAAGAAGTCATCTGTGCTCTTTTTGCAACCTCTTTTTACTGACTATTCCCAAACTTTCCGTGAAGAACCTAAAGAAAACTCATCTACTTATTTTCGATGAGTTTGTAGGTGTTGCTTAACTACAGTGGTTTTTCAGCAGCCTTGCTCCTACCGCTTTTTTGTTGGTTTTCCCAAACCGAACCACATCGTTATGGGATATGTAATATGAAATCATTTGATTGAACTTATTTCAGGAATACAGAAAGCATGTATCCAGCTTGTCCTTCATATTCAACATATGTCCAGCCGTCCAGGTCAGGAATCAAAACGGTCACAACACTGCCATGCGGCACCTGGTCAATGACTGCTCCGGCAACCGTCGAAGGTCCAACCCGCAAATTGACAAACGTTTGATCGGGATGTTCCACCGTTTTTGTCGGTACCGAAGAAGCTCCTTTCAATGTCAGGTACTGTGTCATACACCACCCTGTATTTCCATGATTATCAGACACACGGCTCCATTCCATGCCTTGCTGAAGTAATGTAAAAACGGTCCCATTCGAGTATTGAGCAAGAGAATTGCTGAAACGTGTGGGTTTTTCACGCATATTCAGTACCTGTGTCGCTTTCGGATTGTTGACAATCGCCGTTGCGCCGGTCACAGATTCATCCTGAAAGACCGGGTTCACAATGCCTTCAATCAGTAAATCTGATCGTATAAACCCAACATTTCCTTCGTCAGACACCATCCACCAGCTCTTGCCTTTTCGGATCACTGTCAGATAGCTGTTTTCTGCGCACAGCCTTGTTGCAGGATAAAGATATCCCGGGCCCGATCGCATGTTGACGCCGCGCTGTCCTCTTGAATTGACTGTCGCTGTTTCCTCTCCGTAAGGGACTGTTTTTTCCTGGATATATTCTTCCCTGAAGAATCCCTCTTTCCCATCGATTCGGACTTTGTACCATCCCTCTGCATCATGTGAAAGAATCAGGCACGGCACGCCATTGTAATATGTACCAAGGATATTGGCCCGGAGACTTGGGGACTCCCGAAGATTCAGGAATTCCTTTTCGTTGGGATTCCTCACAAATCCATACAACTGATAAGAAATATTCACTGTTTCCAGATTGGATTTCTGAATATATCCAACCACACCGTCCTGGGTTTGCACCAGGACCCAGTCTTCCTCTTCACTGATCTGGAGAACCCATACATCTGATTCGCATACAGCCACTGGCTCTGATTCTGCATCTGCATCTTCCATGAGCACGACAGCTTCTGAACTAGTAGTCAGTGCAAAAGAACGTATTTCCTCAGCATTGGAGGCGGGACAAATGCAAAGAAGCAGCAAGAACAATATCAATTGCAAATCTCCCACCTCCTTCATTTCGAAAACGAACACAACACCCAAAAACTTCCCCGGCGTCAAAAAACTGCGCCCAAAGGAGAGCGCATTTTCTTATTCAATGCATTCCAGATAGGATTTGACGATTTTTATACATTTGTCCCAGTCCATTCTGGAAGAATCAATACACAGATCATAATCATCTGCACACTGCCAGTCGCGGCCGGTAAAGGTACGAACGTATTCGCTACGACGCTTGTCCGTATCATGAATCTTTTTCTCTGCTTCTTCCAAAGACATTCCATAAAGATTCATGACCGTTCTCACGCATACTTTTTCCGGCGCGTGAACATAGACATTTATTACATTGGGATATCCCTTCAGGATATAATTTGCGCAACGTCCAACAATAACACAATTTTCTGTTTCTGCGAGCTGCCGTATAATTTTCGCCTGATACCGAAAAAGGTTCTCATTTGAAATAAAATCATCTGAATCCGGCGGGATAACGCTTCCGTCAAGGCAGTCTCTCTGCACACGGAATAAAGAGGTCAAGGAACGTTTGGCTGTTTCATCTGCCTTGGCAAACAATTCCTCATTGATACCACTTTCATCCGAAGCAAGTCTGAGAAGCTCTCTGTCGTAATAATTCCATCCTAAATCTTCAGCGAGCATTTTCCCCATGGTACGTCCACCGCTCCCGTATCCTCGCATGATGGTTATCACATGG
>ONVN01000249.1 GCA_900321295.1 uncultured Eubacteriales bacterium | reverse complement strand
TCATTCCAGATTTTCTTCACCGTGACATCCTTCATCACGATGTGTTCGTCCATTTTTCCGATGACGACCAGGCGGCCGTTGGTGTTGGCATTGGCGCAGGTGGAAAGAGCCACCAGTTTGACGGCATCCTCTGCGGCATCCTCATTGAAATACACCACATTGGTACCGACGCCCACACCGCCTTCCCCGCCTGAACGGAGGAAATCAAGTACCGAGTTCATGCGGTTCCCGACATCATAGATCTCATGCTCATAGGCGTCCGTGGTCACGACAGCAAAGAACTGTACATTGTAGATCTTATTCCCGGACACGATCACACCCGTTTCGCTGCCGGTCATCTTATCCAGTCCGCCAAACATGGCGCCGTTATCCATATGATGGCCGTAAATCACGTTATAGGTGTCTGAAAAATCCCTGCTGTTGCCTGCAGCAAGATAAATGGACCCGGTCAGGCTGCTTTCCTGATAAATATCATGGTAAGCATAGTAATAGTCATTCGGCCCCTGCATCACCGGATAGTCAATATTGGTATCATAGACCGTCAGCCATGCACGGTAGTCCTCATTGATGTCAGCCAGTGTATCCGGATTCAGGAAGGATTCGGGATCCTCCAGAATTTCCGGCTTAAACTGCAGCAGTTCCCAGGCATTGGAAGATGCTGCTCGCTCCGTGGCAAAAGTATCATACAGCACATAACCGGAATAAAGGATCAGCACAGCCGCAAGAAGGCCGGATAGCAGGGTTACTGCCCCACCGCCAAGACTGAGTGCCGCCTCAATGACCTGATCTGTCAGAGTTTTATCCGGGGCCGCATGGGGCTCCGGGTTTTTCAGGTCGTCATGGTCTGCCATACTGTGCCTCCTTTCCCTCCGGTTTGTTTATTCTCCGTCCTCTCGCATCAAGGCCCGGATTACAGGTTGTTTCGTCTAGCTATGGTTATCACAGTGCCGAGAATATCATCCATACGGACTGCTCCGAAGAACCGGCTGTCTGCGCCGCCGTTCCGGTAATCCGCAAGCACAAAATATTCTCCTTCCCCCAAAGTCAGAGGGTACTCGACAAAGCCTTCATAAAGCGGTGTCGGATAAAAAATATTGGTTTCGACAACATTATTGCCATTGACCGACAGATGATTTCCTTCATCGATTTCCACGGTGTCCCCCGGTCCAGCGACCACTCGGCAGATGAAGAGTGTCTTGGGTGGGTCAGCGGGATCGCGGAATCCAAACCAGTCCAGAGCCTTGCGCCACCAGTTTTTTTCCACAGAAGCGGTGACTTCTGTTTCCCTGTGTTCCTCATAGGACTTGTCCAGCGCTGCGGTCGGCTTTTCAAACACGATAATATCCTGGGCATGGACTGTTTTTTCCAGGCGGTAATACAGGACAAGGTCTCCCGCATCAATCCGCGGATACATGTCGCCATTGGGCATCACCGTGACACCCACCAGGTGGAAAAACAGAATGTAAACCACCAGGCACAGAAGCACCAAGCGTATCAGAATGTCTTTTAATGCGCGCATATGCCGCCTATGAAGTTTTATGCGCTTCGCGGCTTTCTCCTCATCTGTGAAGGCTGCTTTTTCCGGCTGCCCGGACGTTTGTTCTGCAGTCTTCCCGGTCTTTTCTTTATTATCCATATGATGTCCTTTCGCATTCGGTCATATACTGAGCAGAAAACATGTTTCCCATGTGCTCAGCTCAGTATACGCACCTCCGGAACATGCGGGTGGCTCCTTTGCAGGAGCCACCCCATATCCTTTTCCATGTTTCCGGATTAATCCTCTGCAGCCTTTCTGCGGCGGCTGATCAGGAGCAGTACGATGCCGGCTACCAGAATCATGACATAAGGTGCGATGCGGAGCACAACGCCCGTCGGGGAAATGAGAAGCAGACTGTTGACGATCTGTAAGGCCTGCTTATCATTCTGGGCAATTTTGGTTGAATCAATTATTACAGGAGTGGAAGTGGAAGACGGAGCAAGACTTGCGTCTTCTGCTTTCTCTGCGTCATTGAGCTTCGAAAGCGCATGATACGTTACACCAACCATGTCATTTGTTTCGTATACGCTTACATCAACACCGGCAGGAATGCCTGTGTACGTAACGGTTGATCCTTCTTTGACATAAGCTGTACCAGTCCAGGTCGGAGCTGAGGCTGCTGTCGGACCGAAACCCGTGGAACCGGAACTTGCAGTTTCAACAACCGTGAAGGTCGAAGTATACGCCTCCGGATTGCTGAAGGTTACAGTGAACGGGAAGGGATGGGTTTCACCAAACGCATCATTCACAACATCTTTGTCAAGAGTAAGGTCATAAGTATAGTATTTGTCAGCTCCGTCGCTTGCACTCACAAAACCGTTGGTCTTGGACGAAGTATTGGTAGGTGTTATTGACGTATTGGCATCCATGCAGACATAGCCGTAGATGCTTGAGTTGCCATCAACATACACGTCCAGGTAGCGGTCTTTTGAACCGCCGTCTTCCATCGCAACCTCATCATATTCGGCAGAAAGTGTTTCCGCAATCTTATAGCGGTAAACGCCAGGTTTGCTAAAGTTTACATCATGGAAATTCAGGGTGATGTTATAACTGTTGACACCGTTTCCGTTGCCATCCGCAGAGCTGTTCCACGTGGTTGCATTATTAAATTCAAGAGTCCCTGCCGCGCTGGAGGCAGTCCCCGCTGCACCTTGATTAACGACAAGGCCCTCCGTAATACCGGCTTTAACGGGAACAGTGACTGCTGAACCGGCTGCATGATCTCCCGTTTCATCAAGAACTGTCAGATCAAGATCCTCACCGGGGGCTACACTACTTCCATCTGATTTCGTGGCCGGAGTCACCGTGTAGGTATATGTGACTACCGGTGCATGCACCGTTGAGTTATTGGCATTAAAAGACAGAATTTCCTTTTTGATATTGACAGAGGTGCCCATTGCTCTTTCTGTGTCTTTTTCGTTCCAGTCACCTGCTACACCAGTTTCACCATTTTCTTGAAGTGCCGCGGCACACACAGAGGTTCCCAAAGCCAGTACGACCATGAGTGCAAGCAGGAAAATGCCAATTCTTTTCATCATAGTTGCTTCCTTCTTTCTGCCCTGTCCGGACATATTTTTCTTTTGATCCTAAAGAGACCAGGTTCCCTTGTTTGACCCTTGCAGGCCACCGCATCGACGCTTCTGACAGGTTTTCCCCGCCAGATTGTGATGCTGTGGAGGTTTCGGTTCTTCTTATTTCACTCCAGCAGATGAATGATCATCCTCCTTTGTGAAAACATCGCTTCCGGCACCGCTGGGCCGGCCCTTGTCTTTCCAGCGGATCCTTCACCAAAGAACCTCTTGCTTTTGGGTGGTTCACCTCTGGCCCTGGGCCTGGCCCGCGCCGAAATATCAATCATATGATGAACCACCTCCTTTTCCCACTGCACGCTTTCTTCTGACAATAAGCAGCAGACTGCCGGCAAGCAGCATCAGCAGATAAGGAATCCGGTTGGTCCTGTAATCCGTTGGCGCTACGGCCTTCAGGTTGTTCTCCACGGTAATCGTCGTATCCGTATTCAGTGAAACCGTCACGGTGGAATGCCCGGATGCTGATGACGATGCGATGGAATTGCTGCCTTCCTGCCAGCTTGCTGTATAGTATTGATTCTCCTCGCGGAGTTCAATATTTTTGTTCTTTGGCAGCGTGATCACAATGAATTCTCCATGGGCCAGCGTAAAGG
>ONVN01000019.1 GCA_900321295.1 uncultured Eubacteriales bacterium | reverse complement strand
CGCAATCAGCGCAAGGTCCTTTCCAAGCAGATCGGCGGACTGATCGGCAAAGGTCAGATTGAGGAAGCCGAAAAGACCAAGGCCAGAGTCGCAGAAATTGCCAGTGAGCTTGAAGCACTTGAAGTCAAGGAAGAAGAGCTTCAGGCAGAAGTCAAGAAGCGCATGATGGTCATTCCCAACATCATCGATCCATCCGTTCCGATTGGCAAGGATGATTCCGAAAATGTCGAAATTGAGCGTTTCGGTGAACCTGTTGTACCGGATTTTGAAATTCCGTATCATGTGGACATCATGGAGCGTCTCAGCGGCATTGATCTGGATGCAGCACGCCGCACCTCCGGCAATGGTTTCTATTATCTTGTCGGCGATATTGCCAGACTGCACAGTGCCATCCTTTCCTACAGCCGTGATTTCATGATTGACCGTGGTTTTACCTATGTCATTCCGCCTTTCATGATTCATTCCGATGTGGTCAACGGCGTTATGTCCTTTGCTGAAATGGAGAACATGATGTACAAGATTGAAGGGGAAGACCTGTACCTCATCGGTACCTCCGAGCATTCGATGATCGGCCGTTTCATCGATACCATTCTTGATGAAGAGAAGCTTCCTCTGACCCTCACCAGCTATTCCCCCTGCTTCCGCAAAGAAGTCGGCGCACATGGTATCGAAGAACGTGGCGTCTATCGCATTCATCAGTTTGAAAAACAGGAAATGATTGTTGTCTGCCGTCCGGAAGAAAGCCCCATGTGGTTTGACCGTCTCTGGCAGAACACCGTTGATTTCTTCCGTACACTGGATATTCCGGTCCGCACGCTTGAGTGCTGCTCCGGAGACCTCGCTGATCTGAAAGTCAAGTCCCTGGATGTCGAAGCATGGAGTCCGCGTCAGAAAAAGTATTTTGAAGTCGGTTCCTGCTCCAACCTGGGAGATGCTCAGGCACGCCGTCTGCAGATCCGTGTCAAAGGCAAGGATGGAAAGAAATATCTTGCACATACGCTCAACAACACTTGTGTGGCACCGCCTCGTATGCTCATCGCCTTCCTTGAAAACAATCTTCAGGCCGATGGACGCATCCGCATTCCTGAAGCACTGCGCATGTACATGGGCGGCAAGGAATACATCGGATAACCGGTTCCCGAAAAAGCATCCTGCAGGATGCTTTTTCTTTGTTTTTGTGTACTTCCGGTGGCCTCCCCCACACTGCCCCCGCTACGGTATCCACGGTTGCACTGCTTTTGCAAAGACAGTATAATGATCGTTGATTACGCATGCCTCCTGGGCATAGGATCAAGGTGGAAAACTCATGAATGTTGATCAGTTGGCTGATGTCCTCCGGAATGACGAGGATTTTATGCAAAATGTCGTAAGATGGGAGGAGCTCCCTGCACAGGAAGCAAGATATGCGGCTTTCCCTCCGCAATTGGATCCGCGCCTGATTCCGGTTCTTGAAAAGCGTGGCATTCATTCCCTGTACACCCATCAGGCGCATGCAGTCCGGGAAATTCTTGACGGGCATGATGTGGTCGTCGTTACACCAACGGCTTCCGGAAAAACCATGTGCTATAACCTGCCCATTTTGTCCGAGATCCTGCGAAATCCCGACACACGTGCGCTTTATCTTTTTCCCACCAAAGCACTTTCCGCCGATCAGGTCAATGAACTGTATGATCTGATCCAGCTGTCCGGCGCTGATATCAAAACCTATACCTATGACGGCGACACACCGGGAGCTGCAAGAAAAGCTGTGCGTCAGGCCGGTCACATTGTCGTCACCAATCCGGATATGCTGCATTCCGGTATTCTTCCGCATCATACAAAGTGGGTTAAGCTGTTTGAAAATCTCAAATACATTGTCATCGATGAAATCCATACCTATCGTGGTGTCTTTGGTTCCAACCTGGCCAATGTGCTGCGCCGTCTGATCCGTCTGTGCGACTTTTACGGAAGCCATCCTCAGTTCATTCTTTGCTCCGCAACCATTGCCAATCCCAAGGAACTCGCCGAAACACTGACCGGCCGGTCCATTGAACTCATTGACGATAACGGTGCCCCCATGGGCAAGCGTCATTTTGTCTTCTATAACCCACCAGTGATCAACGAGCAGCTTGGCATTCGCAAAGGAGCCATGGGTGAAGTCCGGAATATCTCCGGTATGCTGCTGAAAAACGGCATTCAGGCGATTACTTTTGCCCGGAGCCGTCTGGTTGTGGAAGTGCTCACACGATATCTCAAGGATATGGTCCGCGATCCGCTGGGAAATGCAGGACGTGTCCGCGGATACCGCGGAGGTTATCTTCCGACGACGCGTCATGAAATTGAACGAGGACTGCGCGAGGGCAGAGTGGATGCCGTTATCTCCACAAATGCATTGGAACTCGGTATTGATATCGGTGCGCTGGATGCCTGTGTGTTGTGCGGTTATCCCGGAACCATTGCAAGTGCCTGGCAGCAGGCAGGACGTGCCGGCAGGCGCAAGGCAAGTTCCATCGTCTTTTTCGTCGCCAATTCTTCGGCACTGGATCAGTACATTGTGGCACATCCCGATTATTTCCTGCACCGTTCACCTGAAAATGCACTGCTGAATCCAGACAACATCTATATTCTGCTGAGTCATTTCAAATGCGCTGCCTATGAGCTTCCTTTTGAGGACGGAGATGCCTTCGGAAATGCACCTTCACCTGACATGCTGATGGAATACCTCACCGATTCCAACATTCTGCGGCACGTCGGAGGCAGGTACCATTGGATGGCGGACGATTTTCCTGCCTCCAGTCTCTCTCTGCGGTCTGCTGCTGAGGAAAACTTTGCCATCATCGATATCACCGATCCCGCCCGCCATAAGGTGGTCGGTGAAATGGACCGCTTTACGGTCCCCATGCTGCTGCATGAAAATGCCATCTATATGCATGAAGGCATGCAGTACCAAGTGGAAAAACTCGACTTTGATGCCTGTAAGGCATTTATCCGTCAGGTTGACGTCGGATATTATACCGATGCAGACCTGAATATTTCCCTGAGTCTCCTCGATATTGAAGAAGAGGTCAATAATCCATCCGGACTGTCCAGAGCACTCGGTGAAATCAAGGTATCCGCTCTTGTCACCATGTTCAAAAAAATCCGTTTTGATACGCATGAGAATCTGGGGTTTGGGCATGTGCGTCTGCCCGAAACCGATATGCATACCTCTGCGATGTGGTGGAAGCTGCCGGATGATCTGTGCGCCAGTTTCGACAATGACCAGCTCAAGGACGGAATGCTCGGCATTGCCAATCTGCTCCGCATCGTTTCCCCTCTTTATCTCATGTGTTCACCCCAGGATATCTGTGTAGTTTATCAGGTCAAAAGCCCGATCACCGACAAGCCGACCCTGATCATTTATGACAACTATCCTGGTGGTGTAGGACTTGCCCAGAAAGCTTATTCCATGCAGCGGCTTCTCCTTGAAAAATGCCTCGAGATTGTGACGGGCTGCGGATGTCCGCACGGCTGCCCATCCTGTGTCGGCCCTGTCGGAGAGGTTGGACTGGATGGCAAGCAGACAGCCATCCTTATTCTCAAGGACATGCTGAGCCGTTCCGATCTGTAATATACTGCTTCCCGAAGGGGGTGTAATGCATCAATCTTCTTCAGAAACTGAAAGCCATTGAATCCCGGCCGGTTCAGAATGAACCCGCTCAACAGAAGACTTTTCTTGATTGCTGGGATAAAACGGTTATACGTCCCATGCACGAATACCCTGAGATTGACGCTCTTGCACGCCGGCCGCTGATGCTCATGCAGCATGAGGATCTTCCCGACCCGCTGAATCCCCGGCATATTCTTTTCCTGGACACCGAGACAACCGGCTTGGGAGGCGGAGCTGGAACGGTTGCTTTTGAAATCGGAGTTGGCCGTATCACTTCTCAGGGATTTGCGGTAACTCAATATGTCATGCGTGATTATCCCGAAGAGCGGTTTATGTTGGAAAAAGTCCGCCAGCAGATTCTGGACAGCGAAGTGCTCTGTACCTTCAATGGCAGAACTTTTGACATTCCCCTGCTTCGAACCCGCTTTCTCATGAATCGGATCAATGCAGACTGTCTGGATCTGCCGCACATTGATCTTCTCCCGATCTCCCGGAGGATCTACAAGCTCAGGCTTTCTCAGTGCCGTCTGAGCCGAATCGAATCGGAAGTCCTCGGCATTTCCCGTCCGAATGATCTTCCAGGCAGTGAAGCACCGGAGCGTTTTTTCCGTTTTCTGAAAACAGGCGAGTTTTCTCTTCTGGAAGAAGTGCTGGCACATAATGAGCAGGACGTTGCCAGCATGCTGCTCCTGCTCAGTCATCTTTGTGCACAGTATACTCGTCCTGAGCAGATCAGCTTCCAGGAAGACCTGTTTTCCATGGGAGCAGCCCTTGAAAAAGAGCATCACACCCGCGAATCGAGGAGAGTTTATCGTCTGGTCCCCTCCGGCAGGCTGCACTCCCCCTCGCAGCTGCGTCTGGCAGCTTCTCACCGGCGCGATGGTCAGGCAGAACGTGCAAAAGAAATCTATCTGGATATGATCGCACGAAAAGAAGGCGGTGTTGAGCCGTACATTGCAATGGCAAAATATTATGAGCATAAGGAGGGAAACCCTGCCTTGGCTCTGGAGATGACTCGCAAAGCACTCATTCTCCTTGCTGAACCTTCCCTGCTGGACTCCTCCACTGTACAAGATACCCGAAATGCGCTACAATACCGATATGATCGCCTTCAGAAAAGGCTGACCAAGAAAGGAATCTGACAATGGGACTCATGGCTTCTCTCAAAGCACAGAAGGCCTACGCTCTTCATGGAAAAGGCCGTACAAAAGAAGCACTCGAAGCGTATGAAGAGGCTGTTAAAGCCGGTCTAGATAATCCCCGGTATCTCCTTTCCTATTCAGTTCTGCTCATCCGCTCCGGTGAATTTGAAAAAGCACGCGATCTTCTCAAGAAAACGGAAAAAGCACCTGGCATGACAGAAGAACAGAAAACACAGCTTTTTACCAATTATGCTGCTTGTATGTACCGGCTGGGATCCATTGACAAAGGGATCAGTCTTCTTGAAAAGCGTGCTCTGCGTGCTCCAAGCGGAATGCTCTATCAGACGCTGGGGTATCTTTATGTGGAAAAATTTGACCCCAGTCATCTTCCGGACTTTGCAGCCATGGATGCAGACAACGAAAAGCGTCATGAAGAGGCTGTATCGCTTGCCCGCGAGCAGGCTCAAGCGGCAGGTGTTGAGCCTTCCCTCCCTGAACCTCCTGTTTCTGCCCGGGATGCCTACCTTCAACAGAAAGAACGTGCCGCCAAGTTTCTTGAGGAATCGATCGATTATGACGATGAGGATACCATTTGTCTCGATAACATGGGACAGTGGCACTACCGCGTGCTTGGCGACAAAGAGAAAGCACGCGAATACTTTCTCAAGGCCATCGAACTGAAGGAGGATCAGATCGACACTCTGTGGTTTCTCTCCCGGTATGCTCTGGAAGAAGGAAACACGGAGAAAGCAGTGGAGTATCTGACCAAAGCACTTGACGGCCGCTTTTCTCCCCTCAACTATAAAACCAAGCAGGATTTTGAAGCTGAGATCGCACGTCTGAAGGCATGAGTCTCATACAAGAAAGGACCGACCATATCATGGAAGAAAACAAGAATAAAGACATTCTGCAGTCGGATCATCCTGCCGAGCAGACGATTCCGGCTGCTGAACAGGGTGAACAGACCCCTGAACAGCTCGATTCGAAGGAAAAGAAGAATAAAAAGCCCTTGGGACGCGAAATTCTTGAATGGATTGTCACCATCCTGGTTGCTGTAGCGATTGCCCTGGTCATCCGGACTTTCGTTTTTGAGCCTGTTCGTGTTGATGGACACTCGATGGATGATACACTTGCAAACGGAGAGATCATGTTTGTTTCCAAACTCGGTTATGCAAGTTTTGATTTCTTTGGAAACCGGGTTTCCGTGTTTGGCAATCCGAAGCGTTTTGATGTTGTCATCTGCCATTATCCTGACCGTGGAAGCACCAATTTCGTCAAGCGCGTTATCGGAATTCCCGGTGACAGAATCAAGATCGTAGACGGATATGTTTATGTCAACGATGAAAAGTATGAAGAGCCATACATTAATGATGCCTATCGTACAGGTCTCGGAGCCAACTTTAATGAAGTTGTTGTTCCTGAAGGGCAGTATTTTGTCATGGGTGACCATCGCAACAATTCCAATGACAGCCGCTACGTGGGGCCGATTGGCCGGAATATGATCATTGGACATGTTGTCCAGGTTGTATTTCCGTTCTCTGAATTCCGTCCCGTTCCCAATGGGCTGGATGTAGCTTCCAAGTAAACCATTGCAGTTCATGGACCACAGGATATGAAAAGGATGGCCGAGCATGCACGCTCAGCCATCCTTTTTCTGCTCAATGATATTCAACCGTTTCCTGATATGCCTTGTAGGTACTCTTGCACAAAAGCTCCCGCTTGATTTCCCTACCATTCTGGAACCATACCTTATAGGTTTCAACTTCATAGCCGTTTCTTGCTTTGACCGTTGTTTTTCTTGTTCCTGGCGCCAGTTTTTCGTTGAAAACTTCTTTTACTCCACTTGGTGCATCGATTTTGCGGGTCACTTTGCTTTCCAGGTCAATGGAAGTCCCGTCGCCGATGCTCATACCATAGATTTCCACCGTAACTTTTCGGTTCGCATAGGAAGCGACGATATAAACTGGCCATTCCGATGAATTTCTGAACTTGAAATCCAGACCCGGCCAATTGACGGTGGCATCCATTCCCTTTTCGACATACTTGGACGGCCAGGCGTGAGGAGATCGGGACACAATTTCCAGGTCTGCCCTGGCCACAGCATTAAAAAGGGTTGAACTGGTCTGACAAACCCCGCCGCCGACTTCTTCGATGTTTTCCCCTCCGGAAATGGCAGTCGCTGGTTTGTACCCTTTTGCCGGGGTTCGCTCCCCTGTTGCCTGGTTGAAGGAAAAAGTTTCCCCGGCAGGAACCATGATTCCATTCAAGGCCTTGCACGAAAGATCGATGTTGGTATTTCTGTTCCTGTCATCTGTTGTCTTCGTCGAATAAGAAGAAATCATTCTGAAACTGTTGATCAGTTCAGTTTTTGTAACCTCTGCAATGACTGTATCTGTCTGAAACGATACAGAGCCGTAATAGTCGCCGCCCTCCAGACGCGTCATGACCGCAGCATACAATCGGTCTGCATCCAGATGGCGGCCAGGCAGATCATCTCCAAAAAGGAATGTCTTGGTTTGCGGATCAAAGGCAGATACAAACGCATTTTGGGCAGGCTTTTCCACCTGATCTGCAATCTGTCTCGCCAGATCATGAATCTGTTCCCTGTCAAATGAAAGCGTTGTCTTCAGTTCAACCGGTTCCCTTTTCAGCTGCTCGATTGCCAGAAACTGCTGCTCCATGGGCGTCCCGCTCGTATCGGCTTGTATTCCGCGCCCCATGGCATAAGCCTTCGTCAGCTGATCTTCAATATCTCTTGTCATGGGAACTCTGTTTGAGTCAATCACCCACTGTGTCCCGTCCACATCGACGGTTATGGCGAATTCACTTCCTATGGTTGCCGGAACCTGCATCAATTTCGCTCTTGCCTGATCAACCGTAAGACCGGACACATCCACTCCGTCAATCGAGATCCCCTGATGAATCACATCCATGTAGACCGACGAGGCTTTTCCGACGTATTCTGCCATCCGCTCCTCGTCCATTTCGATGACTTCCATATTGATGAATGCGTAGTTCGGAAGAGAACGAAAACGCACGCCCAGAATCTGGGGGGACAGAAACAGAAAAAGAGAAAACAGAAGGATGAGATTGACCAGGACAAGCAGTGCCCAGAACAATGAATCATGTTTCTTGATTGGTTCCTCCACAGGCTGGACAGGCATACGGATGGTACTCCCATCATAGGTCCGCACGGAATCATCATCCTGTTTTCCTTGCGGCGGTGCCATGCGCTCTATTTCTTTTCCATACAGAACCGAACCATTTTCCAGTTCCAGTTCCTTTCTCCGCTCCTGTCGTCCGCCTTTTCGAGGCCTGCGTTCCATACAGCCTTTCCTTTCCCGTTCAGGATTGTGGATGCTCCATCTTGTACGATAGCACCTGAAGGGTATCACTCAGATGAACATTCACGATTTCAATATTCCTTCCTTGCAGTTTCAGATCCACCGGTGCAAAATTCCAGATAGCACAGACACCACATGCTGCAACCCGCTCCGCCGTTTCAATGGCTGCATCGGCGGGTACTGCAAGAACCGCGATATCCACATCGTGACTGCTGCAGAATTTCTCCAGTTCCTCAATCGATTCCACACACACACCACCCACCGTACTGCCAATACGTGCTGGATCGATATCAAACATGCCGATTGTCTCAAACCCTTCTTTGGCAAAGCTCGGATACCGGGCAACTGCAGAGCCTATACTTCCGCTCCCCAGAATAATCATGTGATGCCGGTGGTTCAGGCCAAGCATCTCTCCGATCCCGTTCTTCAGCCGTTTCACGTCATATCCATATCCCTGACGCCCGAAGCCGCCTACACAGTTAATATCCTGTCGGACCAGGGATGGGGTCTGGCCCATGCGTTCTCCGAGCTCCGTAGAGGAAATCTGCGTAACGCCTTCTTTTTCCAGTTCACGCAGATGACGATAATATCCCGGCAGGCGCCGAATCACAGCATCCGATATATGTTCCCCCAAAAAGAATCCCTCCATATTTTCATCATGAAACCTTTGTTTCATGACAATATGTGTCATATCATACGACAAAAGACAACGGTTTGCAAACTTCATTGCCTGTGATTTCTTACCGGGCCCCGAAGAATATCCCCAGGTTCTACGGCCTCTCCAAGCTGCAGGGCAATCTTTTCGCCTGCAACACCAAAGGTTTCCAGCAGTTCCCCTGTTTTCAGCCGTCGAATGACCGGAGCTGTTACTTTCTTAATGCCTTCAGGCGTCATCAGTTCCAGAGCATCCCCCTGATAAAACCTGTTTTTCAGTTCAAAAACAGCCTCAGCGTCCGCTTCCGTCTTTTCACATGCACGCGCAACATACTCCCGGCTCTGATGGAATCCTTCTGCACCGCCTGGATTCCGCGGCGTTTCAAAAAGGAATCCGGTGTCACTCAGACGGTGACTTGCACATTCAAGTTCCTCCATGGCCTGCGGCAATGCCTCTTCAAAGGCACGCCTTCCTCCCCGAGCCAGACGATCCAGCGCCTTTCTGTATGCCAGCGTAACAACCGCCGTATAATACTCTGTTTTCATCCTGCCCTCAATTTTCAGGCTGGAGATGCCCGCCTCTTCCAAATCCGGAAGATAGGGCATCAGATTCAGATCACGGGCAGAGAAAATGTACGTTCCATTCATATCTTCTGCGACAGGAAGGTATTCACCAGGACGTTTT
This sequence comes from uncultured Eubacteriales bacterium, assembly GCA_900321295.1. GTDB lineage: Bacteria > Bacillota > Clostridia > Christensenellales > Aristaeellaceae > UBA2943. Next base: position 8,046 of record ONVN01000019.1, on the reverse strand, counting down.
TCTTCCATGACAGCATATTTCCATCGGCAGGACTGGGCACATGCTCCTTGGTTGCCGCTCCTCCCTGCCAGTTCAGCCGAGAGCAGGCATCTGCCTGACCATGCCATGCAAGCAGCACCATGGATAAAGCACTCAAGCTCCATATCTTCCGGAATCTGCCTGCGAATCTCACGCATACGTTCAAGGGAGACCTCCCTCGCAAGAATAACACGCGAGCACCCCAAGGCTGCAAGATGGCGGATAGCAGCACTGTTGCAGATACTGGCCTGTGTCGATACATGGATTGTGAGGTCCGGAACTTCCTTTCTCAGGGTCACGATGGCCCCAAGATCAGAAACAATCGCCGCATCAACTCCTATTTCTTTCGCTTTCCTGGCACATGCTACAAGACCATCCATCTGATCATCAAAAGGGAAAATGTTTAATGTCAGATAAAAACGCTTTCCCTGCTCATGGCATAAATGGACAGCTTCTGCCAGTTCACTTTCAGAGAAATTGCCGGCGAATGCACGCAGGCCGTACTGCTTCATGCCGCCGTACACTGCATCCGCTCCATAGTGCAGGGCTGTTTTTAACTGAATCATACTTCCTGCCGGACAAAGAAGTTCCATCCTTATTCAATCCCCCTCGATTGATCGTATGCCTTCCAGAGCGGCTCATATACAGAGACTGCCTGCTCATGTTCCTGAAGTGTTCTGGAAAAATACAGCTCTCCGCTTCCCGGCTCTTTGGCACAGAAATAGAGATAGTTTTCTGCAAGAAAGGTTTCATCCGGATATAAGGCAGCATCAATTGCGGCCGTTGAAGGAGAACAGATCGGTCCCAGAGGAAGCCCTGTAATCTGATAGGTGTTATATGCGCTTGAAACCGATATTTCTTTTTCTGTCAGGCTCATACGACGTACGCCAGTCACATAATGAACCGTCACATCGCTTTGCAGTTTCATTTTGGCTTTCAGACGGTTGTGAAATACAGCCGATACCTTCGCAAAATCAGATTCCTTCGCTTCTTTTTCAATCATACTTGCCAGTGTCAGAATCTGATCCATGGTAAAGCCCAGCTCTTCGGCCCTGTCCTGATCATCCGCAGGAAAAGCAACCTCTGTCTGGGAAAGAAGCTTCCTTATGATTTCTTCCTCCGTGGAGTCCGTGTAAATCTCATAGGTATTTGCTGCCAGGTAACCTTCAAGAACATATTTGCGGGATTTCGGTTGGCCTGAAGATAGAACATCCGCAATATAATAGTAGTCTTTGAATTCCTCACCTGACCTGCAAAGCGACAGGAATCGGTCTGCATTCTTCAGAACACCATCACTCACCAGTTTCGCGGCAAATTCTTCAATAGACCAGCCAGGAATCAGCGTAATGTTCCTTACCAGTGGATTTCCATCCCCACGTGTCAGCTGATCCGCGATTTCTTCCATGGTCATGGAAGCTTTTAGATAATACGAACCCACCTGGAGTTTCTGACCCCAGCCAGCAAAATCGCAATAATATTTGAAGACAGTAGCAGATCGGACCAGACCGGCTTTTTCCAGGTTCGCGGCAACTCTGGTAAGACTCTGACCGCTGGCCACTTCGAACACGATATCCGTATTGTCCTCTGTATTGACAGGGGCAACATACGAGTCATAGACAGACTGCCAAACCATCGACAGGAGTCCGATCACCACAATCATCGTGGTGATTCCGATAAGAACCGGCCTTAGGATATTCCAAGCCCCACTGTACCAGTAAGGTCCAAACTCCCTTTCTTCCCGCATGCTCTGATAGGTATAGTTGCGCTTTTTAGGGCTCAACGCATCCGCCTCCTTATTGTGCCATGCCAGGGATTTCCATATCAATATCAGCTGCCTCTGTCACGATTTTCAGGATATCAGCAAGTGTTTTCTGCAACTGCATTTCTGCCAAGAGAAAATCCCGGACTTCCGGTTTTGAGAAAAGCAAGGCATTGATTCCTGAAAAGCGCTGCATATCTTCACTGGACGGGCTCTGACCGCTCATGGCAGCCATCTGAAGCGATACCTGGAGTTTTCTGTATTCTTTAATCAGTGCAGCCTGTGTCTCATCTGCCATGACGCTCTCTTTCAAAGCATGATAGGTCTTATATTCCTGACTTTCACGAATCGCACGTGCAAGAAGATGTGCCTGTGAATATTCCATGATTCGTTCCTCTCTTTCCGGTTTTCGTTTATACAAACGATCAAACAGACTTCGAACTTCCCAAAACAGAAAAAGGGAAGGCAAGCCTTCCCAGTATACCGTTTTCATAATCAGATGTCCAGAATAATCGGCAGAATCATGGGATTCCGCTTGATCCGGTCGAAGATATAACGGTGCACTTCGTCCTTGATCGTATTCTTGAGATCCGGCCAGTTGTCTCCAGAAAGATCGGAACGTTCCAGAATCTGACGGACCACTTCCCGGGTGGATTCAATAATATCCTCATTTTCACGGACATAGATGAATCCGCGGGAGATGATATCCGGTCCTGACATGAGTTTGCACTCATCACGGTCTATGGCCATGACAACGATGATCAGACCATCTTCGGACAGATGTTTGCGGTCGCGAAGAACGACATTTCCGACATCACCAACACCGAGCCCATCCACGAGGATCGCTCCAGTAGGGATCTGTTCACCAAGCGCAAGGGCATCGTGCGTCATCTCGATGACCTGTCCGATCTCAGGAATCACGATGTTCCGCCGATCCATTCCCATACGTTCGGCAAGCTCTGCATGCTGCCAGAGCATGCGGTACTCGCCATGTACCGGAATAAAATATTTCGGCTTGGTGAGCGCATGCATCAGCTTGAGCTCTTCCTGACAGGCATGACCCGATACGTGGACTTCCGCCATTGCAGAATAGACGACCTGAGCCCCACACCTGTACAGCTGGTTGATGACACGGCTGATAAACTTCTCATTCCCCGGTATTGGTGTTGCGGAGATAATGACCATGTCTGTCGGCCGAATCTGCAGCTTTCGGTGTTCTGCAAATGCCATGCGCGTAAGGCCAGCCATGGGTTCGCCCTGGCTGCCCGTCGTCATCACAAGGAGTTCGGAATCATCATAATCGTTGATAGAATCCACATCAACAAGGCAATCATCCGGAATGCGAAGCTCTCCAATCTCCATGGCCACACGGCTCACGTTCACCATGCTGCGCCCGATAAAGCATACACGGCGTCCGTACCGGATACCATTGTCAATCACCATCTGCATACGATGGATGTTTGACGCAAACATTGCGACAATCACACGGCCCTTTGCTTCCCGGAACATTGTGTCAAACGTCTCGCCCACCTTGAGTTCGCTCATTGTGAAGCCTGCACGCTCAACATTTGTACTTTCGCACAGGAGTGCCATTACCCCCTGCTCGCCATATGCAGCAAGGGTCTGGATGTCCATGACTTCCCCATCAATCGGAGTATAGTCAACTTTGAAATCGCCTGAACAGATCACAGTGCCTTCAGGACACGTGATTGCAATTGCACAGGCACCTGCAATTGAGTGACTGACGTGAATGAACTGGACGGTAAACTTTCCGAGCTGAATCACCTCACGAGGCTGCACCACTTGCATTCTCACGTTGTTGATACGATGTTCCTTCAGCTTCACATCGACCAGTGCCAGTGTCAGTCTTGTGCCAAACAACGGGGCATCCACTTGATGAAGAACATACGGAATTGCACCGATATGGTCCTCATGTCCATGCGTCAGAAGAAAACCTCTGACGTTTCTCTTTTTTGCGACCAGATAGCTTACATCCGGAATCACCAGGTCAACACCGAGCATGTCCTCTTTCGGGAAGATACTGCCGCAGTCGACGACTACGATGTCATCCTCATATTCGAGTACATACATGTTTTTGCCGATTTCATCCACGCCGCCCAAGGATACGATGCGAAGCTTGCTGGGCGCTTCATTGGTACTTCTCTGCCTCACGGAGAACCTCCTTTCACTAAGTATTCGCTAGGATAAAATATGTGAAAACACACTCACCGGTGTTTTCAATTTCATTTTCCAAGGAGTCGGTACGATTCTTCTTCAATTCCGTCCTCCATTTGATGAACTTGTGTATCCGTGTCTTTTTGGCAACACAAAGATTAGCGATCGAATCACGATGCAAGTTGCTGACTGAAAAAAGATATTTTCCAACTAGCTTAATTCATTATATCAGAAGTGACAACATCCTGCAACAAATTTACAAAAAGATAACTAGCTGTTTTTCTCTGGACAACATGCCGTATGGTCTCCAGTCGCGGACAACGACCCCGACATTCCTTGATTTTACTGCTCTTTATGGGTATTTTCAGCGACCGGCCGCATTGTTTTCATGAGCACAGCACGTTTGGAATAATAATTCCAGATCATCACAACCAATGTTGCAATCACTTTGTTGAGCATATACATACTGACGTTTCTGCCGGCAAATGTAAAAAGAATCCCATCTTCTCCAAGGAATATCCCAAGGAGAAACATGATCAGCTCATTCAGACCGAGCCCGATCACACTTGTCAGGAAGAAAGCAGCCTGTCTGCCGCTTCCTCCTTTGCTTGCTCCCTGAAAAACCCAGAGAAGACAAAGAAAATAGTTGACAATAACGGAAACCGTAAAACCAATGGCATTCGCAAGCAGAGTCGGAAAACCCGCCATATCCCTCAGCAGGACAAGCAGAATAAATTCCACGAGGAAGCAGATGCCTCCTGTCAGGACAAATCGGACAATTTCTCCCAGTTTTTTGTTCTTCAGCACAGTTACACCAGCCTCACATTTTCTTTCCCAAATCGTTCACTTACCCTTTGGATTGCCGTCTCCTGTGCATCAATCCATTGTTCACGTGCTGCGAGAAGGGTTGCCTTTTCACTTGGAATATGCAGATACACCGGTGTTGACCCGGGATACAGAGAAAGGATCTGCATGCATGACTCAATTTCACTGCGTTCGAGCCGAATGTAGAGTTTATGCACTGCCTTCTTCGCAAGTTCCGCGTCTGAAAGATGAATCTGTCGATGCTCTTTTGGAGCACTTGTTCTCACGAATCTTCCTGCATCCGTTTTTTTGTTTTCTTCACTCCACTGCTCCAGCGGTGTAATGGAATCAACCAGTATCTTCGGTGATTCCTCCTCCCGAACGGATATTTTGCCTGTAATCACAACAACATCATCTTCGGCAATGGTCCCCTGAATCCGTTCGAATACCTTTGGAAATATCAGTCCCTCAATCGACCCGGTAAGATCTTCCAGGGTGATAAATCCCATGTATGCACCTTTTTTGGTGGCCTTGCCCTTAACCTCAGTCAGAATTCCTCCCATGGAAACCTGCTGGCCGTCAAGGGACATGCCATGGTCTTCATCCTCCACCTGGTCAAAAATTTTCTGTGTGTTGAATGGCAGCCGGTCAAGAATGGGTCTGTAATCATCCAGCGGATGTCCGGTAATATAGATGCCGGTCACTTCTTTCTCATAGGCCAGCTTCAGGCGGAGAGGATATTCTTCTGTTCTCGGAAGTTCCCGTTTCTCCTCAAGATAGTTTCCGCCTTCATCTGCAAGGTCAAAAAGGGAGAGCTGACCTTCCACCATATGCCTTCTGCGATTGGCATTTCCCTCCAGTTCCTTTTCAAACACGGCCGCCATCTGAGCACGCAGTGCTCCGGTAAAGTCAAATGCACCGCAACGAATCAGGCAGTCCACCACCCGTTTTCCGCATTCCGAAGTATTGATTCTGCTGCAGAAATCAAAAATATCGGTAAAAGGTCTCTTGGCACGCTCGGCAACAATGGCTTCAACCGCATTTTCGCCAACTGCCTTCACTGCACCGAGACCAAACAGAATGCCAAGTTTTCCATCCGGCATGGCCCGGACGGAGAATTTCCATTCGGAGGCATTGACATCCGGAGGAAGTACCGGAATGCCGTGAGCACGGCAATACTGAATGTATTGGGCAACTTTTCCCTGATTGCCAAATGCGCTGTTGATCAGCGCTGCCATATAGGAGGATGGATGATGACACTTCAGCCATGCAGTCTGCATGCACACGACACCATAGGCAGCCGCGTGAGACTTGTTAAATGCATAGGACGCAAATGCAATCATTTCATCGTAAATTTTATTTGCTGCTTCCTCTGAAACACCGTTGCGAATGCAGCCCGGTATCAGGACCTGACCTTTTTCATCGGTCTGTCCGTAGACGAAGTTGCGCCTCTCCTCTTCCATCACCTTGTGCTTTTTCTTGGCCATTGCACGACGCACAAGGTCGCTGCGTCCCATGGAATATCCTGCAAGATCCCGTACGATCTGCATGACCTGTTCCTGGTACACCATACATCCATAGGTCACATCAAGAATCGGGCGGAGCTTTTCTGTCTCATAATGAACCTTGGATGCATCTTCCTTTCCCGCAATATAACGCGGAATGGATTCCATCGGGCCGGGGCGGTACAGAGAAATCGCTGCAATGATATCCTCAAAGCAGGTCGGCTTCATATTGGTCAGGAAGGAACGCATTCCGCTGCCTTCCAGCTGGAAGACACCATCTGTTTCTCCCGAAGAAATCATGGCATATACTTCAGGATCATCCATCGGAATATCTTCCGGCTTGATGTCCACGCCTTCCACTTCCCGCATCATGTCCAGAGCATCACGAATCACGGTCAGGGTACGGAGACCCAGGAAATCCATTTTCAGCAGTCCCAGATGTTCAACGGTATCCTTCGGATATTGGGTTGTGATGACATCGTCGTTGCGCTGCAGAGGAACATATTCGATCACGGGTTTTCCTGTAATCAGAACACCGGCAGCATGGGTTGATGCATTTCTGGGCATGCCTTCCAGTTTCAGTGCCGTATCCACAAGCCTGCGGACAGCTTCGTCCTCCTGATACATGCGATGAAGCTGAGGAGATATCTCCAGTGCTTTGGACAGCGTCATTCCCAGTTCAAAAGGAATCGCTTTGGCGACAACATCCGTCTCCTGGTAACTCATGCCAAGGACACGTCCCACGTCACGAATAACGCCCTTGGCCGCCATTGTGCCAAACGTAATAATCTGGCAGACGTGGTCGGCCCCATACTTGCGTGCGACGTATTCAATGACCTCAGGGCGTCTTTCATAGCAGAAGTCCACGTCAATATCCGGCATGGAAACGCGCTCAGGATTCAGAAAACGTTCAAAAATCAACTGATATTTCAGAGGGTCCAACATGGTAATGCCCAGCGAATATGCCACAATGGAACCCGCTCCGCTTCCACGTCCAGGTCCCACCATAATACCCTGTGATTTTGCATAATGAATAAAATCCCATACGATCAGAAAATAATCCACATACCCCATCTGCGTAATGGTATCCAGTTCATAATGCATCCGTTCATAGGGTTCGTCCCCTTCTTCGGAGTCCGGATACAGTTTCCGCATTCCCTCCATGCATAACCGCGTCAGCATTTCAAGTGATGTTTCACCAGTGTCAATCGGAAAATGCGGGAGCTTGGTTACACCAAACTCAATTTCTACCTTACAGCGTTCGGCAATCTCATGTGTTCTGTCCACAGCATCAGGAACTGCGGCGAACAGTTTCCGCATCTCCTCCTCGCTTTTGACATACAGCTGATTGGTATCCATGCGCATACGCGTTTCATCATCCAGCGTTTTTCCCGTCTGAATGCACATCAGGATTTCCTGTGCGTCCGCATCCTCTTCCCGCAGGTAATGACAGTCATTTGTTGCCACCAGCGGGACCTGCATTTCCCGTGCAATCTGGATCAGTCTGGGCATGACAAGCTTTTCATCGCGGAGACCATGATCCATGATCTCGATAAAGAAGTTTTCTTTTCCAAAAAGACTTTGCATCTCAAGGATATACTGTCTTGCCTCTTCCATGCGTCCATCAAGCAGAAGCTTCGGAAGATCACCCGAAAGGCATGCCGTAAGACAGATCAGTCCCTCATGATGATCTCTCAGCATGGCATAGTCAATTCGAGGCTTATAATAATACCCATTGACGAATGCTTCTGAATTCAGGTACATCAGGTTTTTATAACCTTCATT
>ONVN01000246.1 GCA_900321295.1 uncultured Eubacteriales bacterium | reverse complement strand
TGGTTCAGGAGTACGCTGAGTGCAGCAGACGGCTGCCTGCACAGATCAATGCATTCCGACATCTTTCCAGTTACTGATTTCAAAGATATCACCGTGTACGGTGTAAAAAGCTGCTGGCAGGAAAGCATACCCTTCGTTTGAGATTACATTCCAGTCATGCGACATGGAAATGTACTGATCTTCCTTCTTGGAGGCTTCTCCGTCGATCGGCTTTCCGGTAAAGGGATTGACGGGATGATCAATGATTCCTTCCAAAGCAAGCGTGGGAACGTCGGCACTGGTCATGAATCGGTTGTCGGTCTTGATTTCTCCCTGTGCTCCGAAATCCTTGACCAGCAGCAGGGGATTGTAATTCATGACGTCCTCCCCGTCGGGCAGGATCAGGTCCTTCATCTCCATCAGATTCCAGCCGTGGTCAGCGACAAAGATAATCCGGGTATTGTCATAGACATCAAGTTTCCTCAGTTCATCAAGCCAAGCTGCGATCAGTTGGATGGTCGCCATGTTGCATTCATAATGTGTCAGTCCATCCTCGTTCATGGCATCCAGGAAGCGCGGGCCGGCGGAAAAACGGTCTGCATGTGCCAGGTCATACTCTGTATTGTCGAGATATTCCACAGGGATATACTCGGGTTCGAGGAGCAGGTGGAAACGATGGGAGATGTTGCTGGCCATCATCAGGAAAGTTCCTTTCCCGGAATCCGTGACCGTCGTGAAGTCATTCAGTTTTACCATGACATTATAGGCACTGAGGAAATCTGCATCGATGCCGCGGGCAACCGACATGCTTTCACGGACCTGGGCACCGGGGAAAGCACCGGCCATATTATAGTAACCTGCATTATACAGAGGGCCGTAGAGTAGGGTTGGAACCGACTCACACAGCGCGTAGCAGAAGAAATTGCGCATGCGGAGCTTCTGCTGGCCTTCCGCTGAGGTTGTGCTGTCATAATTGCCGTCCGCGATGAAACAGTGCGTATCCGGGAGACTGTCAAAAATGCCGAAATCAGGGATCCAGCGGTAGTTGCCGCAATAGGGCGGGTCAATGACCGTAATTGTGTAGTTCTCCCGGCTGAAGAGGGTGGGCATCACAAGCAGGGCTTCGTTGTGTTTGTCCTTCAGGAGACGGTCAGATTTGGCGTTCATTTCAATGGGTGTATACTCATAGCCGCCGAACAGGCCAGGAGCTCCGAAATTGGTGTGTGCTCCATGGGAGACAGTATCCGGGTAATAGACAAATCCCTCAAACTTTTCCTTCAGTTCCGGTTTTTCATAGAAAATACAGGGAAGGAAGCTGGAGATCGCACGGTCGAGCATCATAACGACGACGTTCTTTTCCGTCCGGCTAAGCGGGATCTGTACCGTTTTATCCTGGCTTTTTGCCATATTGGCCATGGAGTCCCGGATTTCTCCCTGGGATTTTGCTGCGTTCATCACGGACATTCCGGTCATGGCAACCACGCCGGCGATACAGACAGCCCGGACCAGCGCCTCCTTTTTAATGAACAGGAAAACAAGGACCAGGGCAATTATACCGAGAATCCCCAGATTCAGGAGCCGCTGTCCCAGGGAGAAGGCGGGGACACTGTCATATTGTAGCACAGAGTTCATGGTTCCTTTGTTCGGACGGAAAGCCATATAGTTGATCAGCAGAACACCGGCAAGAACCCAGGTGAGGATTTCCATGCCATTCTTCATCTTCGGGCTGCCCAGCAGATAGAAGACGCCCATCCAGACGATAAAAGTGCCGGCAGCATAGAGGCATGCGCTGACAACGTACCATGTGGGATTCAGGAGCAGGGCCGGATTCAGGAATTCGGCCGGTGAGGAAGACAGGACAGCGGAAGGAATCAGAAGGCCGGTCATACATGTGAGTAGGGCGGCACTGAGGAAAAACATGGCAGGCTGCGGTTTCTTTTCAAGGAAGGCCGGTGTCCGGACAATGTTCCGTGATTTGATAAGGTACATCACCATGGGCAGCTGCAGAAGAAGGGCCGCCAGCATGCAGACAATTTTCAGCTTGGCAGAGGAGGCTTTGATCATGCCCAGAATCAGAAGCAGGAAACCGGCTGCACTGCAGGAGATTTGAAGACCTTTTTTTGCGGAGGATGAGCGGATGAAGAGATTCTTAACCAGAGAAAACAGGTTGTTGAGTGTCCAGTACATGGTCAGGCCTGCTGGTGAATCATACAGGAAGACCAGAAAAACCAAGGCCATGACATAAAGCTGGATTTTGCTTTTGAGCGGGGCACCGCGGGTATAGATGGCGCTGGAGATCAGGTTGATGACCGTCATCAGAATCGGGAGTACGTTGATCGCAATCCCGGCAATGGTGAGCATACCGTCCGGTGCACCAAGGTCCGGAATCGGGCCGAAAGAACGCCTGCGGAGCAATTCCAGTCCGGAAAGAAACTGGTATGCAGCTATGAAGAACGGGATTTCCAGAAGCAGGGGTAGTGCGCCGCGCAGTGCATTCATGGGACTGTAATGGTTCTGCCGGTAATACGTCTGAAGAATCATGAAACGCTGATCGCCGGCAAACGTTTTGCGGATATGCTCGACCCAGTGCGACAGGCGTTCTTCCGTTTCCCGCTCCTCATCTTGGATAGCATCAGCACGGCGGTAGAGCGGAAGGACCAGGAGATTCATGGCGAGACTGAGTGCCACGATGGAGACACCCGGGTTCCCCATGCGGTTCACAAGGGAAAAAATCACTTCAAAGATCAGTTTCAGAGGGCCAATGAGAAGTGTACTGATCATATTTCCAAGACTCATGCTTCAGATTCCCCTTTTTCTGTCGCTTGATTATCCGAAACGGAAACTGCTCCTTTTTCTTTCCAGACCGTTTCTTTCCGAGAATCAGAAAGAAGCTTCTCACGACAGGCGATCAGGTAATCTGCAACCCGGGAAGCACCTTCACCTTCGTAAAACCATGTTTCACGGCGGGCCTGGTCTCTGGCTTCACGATACTTTGTATCCGCGAGACAATGGTCAATGACGTCCTTCAGACGGGGAAGACGGTCTTCGGTGATCTGCTCGCCAAGGGTCGGCAGGACCCGGAATGTCCAGAGCTCATCGCTGATCCAACAGGCATCATAAGGCGCACTGTCAAAAGCGGTATCGGCATAAAGAATGGGCTTGTCAAAAACAAGGGCATAGTCAAAGATGACACCGGAAAAATCGGAAATCATGATGTCCGAGCGGCTGAGGACATCAAAATTATCAGAATCCCTGTTCCATTCAAGCTGGCTGCTGTCCGGAAATGCCTTCATCAGACGGTCAAGCATCTCTTTTTCAGAGGTGAAAGACTGGGGGTGAGGCCGGACGATGATATGATACCCGGTATCCAGAAGTGCACGAAGAATACGCTCGCCGTAACGTGACAGCATGGCACTTTCTCCCCAGGACGGAGCGAGGAGGACAGTCCGCTCATGCGATGCTCCGGCACCTGCGGTCTCCAGACGCTGCTTCATGCTGTCCATATAGGGTATGCCTGTAATGACCAGTTCCTTGGCAGGGAGGTTTCTGAGCTTTTCCAGCGTACGGATCTGACGCACCTGATATTCACCCGAAAGAAGGACGGCATCATAGTAATCCAGACCAAACATGCGGTAGAGCGTGATGTCATTCGGGGCATGGGGGAGATGCACATACCAGGAGACATCCTTGGAACGCTTCCACTGATAGACATCAAGCCCGGGTGTGGTGGCAAAAAGAATATCCGCCTTCAGAAAGTTCAGCTTTGCAAAGGCACGGTTCCCTTCTCCGATATATTCACAGTGAATATGGCTGTAGCCTTTTGTCAGAGCCGGGTCATCGGGGGATTCGGTGAGATACAGAACCTCCTGCCCGCGTTTTTCCATTTCGTCACAGATCGGTCCAAAGGTATTCCAATATCGTTTGGACTCCGAAAAGAAAACGAACGGATGCTTTCCCTCCCTGGCTTCTTCGACCTTGTTTCTCCTCAGCAGTGAACCGATTTTCAGACGGGCGTCACGGAGAAAATAGACCAGAGAGCCAAGAATGGCGATCAGGATCGTAAACAGCATGCTTCCGGTGCCGGGATCAATGTAGAACAACATGGGATGAACCCTTCCTTCATGAGTTTCCAACCGAATGCTTTATTTCAGTACAGTATTCGGTTGGATATTATACAACTTTTCGGGAAAAGAAAAAGACGGATACAAAGGAAGAATCACAGAGGAGCTTCGGGCATAACTCCTGGAAGCATCCTGGAGAAAACGAGCGTCGTGACGACGCTCGTTTTCTTCGGCTTTGGGGCAAAAACGTCCTGTCCTGCGGATAAACTGCTGTTATTCTGTGAACAGCTATCCGACAATTTTGCCAGGGTTCAGAATGCCGTTGGGGTCAAATACTTTCTTGATTCCACGCATCAGGTTGAGCTGCTGTTCGCCAAGGCTTTCGAGAAGAAACGCACGCTTGGCATGACCGATTCCATGTTCTCCGCTGACCTGCCCGTGCATTTCACGGGAAGCCGTATACAGTTCTTCCATGACCAAATGAATGGTCTTTTCCCAGGTTGCGTCATCCAGCTGGTCCC
>ONVN01000379.1 GCA_900321295.1 uncultured Eubacteriales bacterium | reverse complement strand
GCGCTGCCCATGGCCTCACGGCCTTCGGTCACGGTCTGGATCTGGAAATCATCCAGTTCATAGTGATGTCCGATGATCTGTTCAATGGCAAGGAAGGCTGCGTCCACAGGGCCGTCGCCGACCGCAACGCTCTTCAGTTTCTGTCCGTCCTTTTCCAGGGCAATATTCGCGGTGGCACTGATCACATTGCCGCTGTTGATGACATAGCTTTCAATCTTATAGGCGGAGGGCACCTGCATGGCGGTACTTGCAATGATGGCATCCAGTTCCCTTGTGCCTACAAAATGCTTTTTGGCCGCGACACGCTTGAACTCCTCGTACACCTTGGCATTGTCTTCGTCCGAAAGATCATACCCGAGCTGGTGCACTACCTTGATGACCTCGCCGATCTCATCGTTCACATCCAGGCAGACATTGGCCATATCCGTGTGCACGGCATTGTCAAAGGGGCTCTGTTCATTCTTCTGGGTTTCCAGAATGCGGCGGAGGGCAGTGACGGTCCGTGTCAGTTCGGTCGTGCGCAGGTGAATGGCGATATCCATCGCGCTTCCCTTGATTTCCACAAACCTCGCCATCTGTTCCAGGGTCGGGAAACCAGCCGGTGCGGCCGTGCACTTGACACCGTCTGCGCCGTTCGCCACGGCTGCCGCCGCGCAGGCTGCTGCCATGCTCATGGCATCCGAGGGCTGCACATAGAATTCCACGCCCTCCGTATCCACGGCGTTCCGGACTTCCCGGAAAAAGGCGCCGAACTCGTCCGGCATCATGACGCCAGCCGTATCACACAGCGTGATATACCTTGCACCGGCAGCCACAGCCTCCCGGACAGCCTGAAACAGGAAGTCCTTTTCAGCACGGGTGGCATCCAGTGCGGTAAACTCCACGTTCTCACAGTAAAAACGGCACTTCTTCACCTGCTCGGAAATGGCGTTGAGCATGGCCGGTGCCTTCAGATGGCAGGCATACTCCATCTGAACCGGAGAAACCGGTGCCTGCACATTCATCTGCGGCTGTCTTGCACTGCGGATGCTCTCCCAGGTTTCCGCCACGGTATCCCCGATGATCCCCACGGTGGCGGACAGCGTCCCGGTCACCAGGGATGCAATGGTCTTATTGGAAAGCTGATCCGGCTTTCCGCCTGTAATCATCGGCAGTTCGATTACGTCCACCTTCAGCCGGTCCAGACTACGGGCCATTTCCAGTTTTTCCTTGAATGTCAGCGCCGATTCACGCACACCGGCTGTCTCTCTGAGTGTCATGTCGATGATCTTCATGGTTTTCATAGGGGGAACCATCCTTTCCTCTGTCTCTTCCTGTCCATGGGTGAAAGCCTGTCGGCCGTTCTTTTTTCTTTCAGGTGCATCCGGGATGCCGGTCCTGAAAACAGGTTTTTTGATGAAAAAAAAGAAGCTCAAAGCTTCTGGGACGATCTTTCATCGCGGTACCACCCGGATTGCCGCACTGCGGCCACTCTTCAGCGCTCCAACAAGCGCCTTGCCTTGATAACGGGGCTTCCGTTTTTCCTTACTGTGAAGCAGGTTCAGGAAATCACTCAGGCATGAGACTGTTTTTCTGTTCGTCTGCAGGCTCGCACCTTCCGCCGGCTCTCTGAAATCAGCACAGAAAACATAATGCCTTCATCGTTTTCGTATGAAATTGCCAGAAGAATAAACGAATCCGTCCCTCCTGTCAAGTAGGGCAAATTACGGTTCTGCAGGTCAAATTCCTTTATTTGCAAGGCATACAGCCGTTTTTCTCCCGTCCCGCAGGTTTTGCATTTTTGTTGTTTCTTCTGTTTTTTCGCAAAAAATGGCCCAGGAGACAGAGGACATAGGGTCTGTTCAAAGAATATTACACTTAACCCTTTACAGATTCTATCTTCATGGAGGTTCCCTATGCAGTTCGGCTATTTTGATGACCTTCGCAGAGAATATGTCATTACCGACCCCCGCACACCCATGCCCTGGGCCAACTATCTCGGCTCTCCCGCCTACGGTGCCATTGTCACGCAGAACGCCGGCGGCTACAGCTTTGTCAAATCCGGTGCGGCAGGACGTATTCTCCGCTATACCTTCAACCAGTTCGACGAGCCCGGAAGATATGTCTATCTCCGGGATGAAGCGGACGGCGATTTCTGGTCCGCCTCCTGGCGTCCGGTGGAAAAGGACCTGAAGGATTTCCACACCGTAACCCGCCACGGTACAGCCTATACGTCGATTCAGGCCGATTACAGGGACATCCACTCGGAAGTCCTGTACTATGTTCCGCTCAACACGGACCATGAGGTCTGGTGCGTCCGCGTCACGAATCAGGGCCAGACCGAGAGGAAAATCGGTGTCTTCGGGTACTGCGAATTCACAACGGAAAGCTTCTATACCCAGGACCTGGTGAACATGCAGTATACCCAGTTTATCACCGTCACAGAATTCCATAAGGATCACATTCTCCAGCGCATCAACCAGTTCTGCGATCTGAATGCCGACGGAGAAAACGGACGGGAGCGCTTTTTCGGCATGACCGGCAGCCCGGTGGTCAGCTATACAGGCCGCCGGGAACGTTTCCTCGGTGTACACCGGTTCCATGAACCACAGGGTGTGCTCGACGGAAAACTCGACAACACCGTCAACTTCAACGGCAACCCCTGCGGT
Source organism: uncultured Eubacteriales bacterium (assembly GCA_900321295.1). Taxonomy (GTDB): domain Bacteria; phylum Bacillota; class Clostridia; order Christensenellales; family Aristaeellaceae; genus UBA2943. The sequence continues at coordinate 6,779 of ONVN01000379.1, read as the reverse complement.
GCCCTGCACACCGTCCTGACCCTGGCGCCGGGCGAAAGCCGGACGATTGCATTCGTTCTCGGACAGAAGGGTGAAAAGGCTGCCGAGGCGCTGCTGGCCCGCTATGCGGATCCGGAAGCGGTTGTCTCCGCCGAATGGAAAACCCTCTGCGATTACTGGCACGGCAAACTGGACCACCTGCACATCGAAACCCCGGACCACGACCTCAACACGATGGTCAATACCTGGAACGCTTTCCAGTGCTTCACCACCTTCGTCTGGTCCCGGGCTGCCAGCCTTATCTATGCCGGCGAGCGCAACGGCTACGGCTACCGCGATACCGTGCAGGATATCCAGGGCATTATTCATCTTGATCCCCAGATGGCCAAGGAACGTCTCTGCTTCATGCTCTCCGCCCAGGTGCATCACGGGGCAGGTCTCCCGCTGGTGAAGTTTGACCACAACCCCGGTCACGAGGACACACCGGAGCAGGACAGCTATGTCCGCTCCACCGGTCACCCCGCTTACCGCGCAGATGATGCCATGTGGCTCTTCCCCACCGTCTACAAGTACATTGCCGAAACCGGTGACCTTGCTTTCCTCGATGAAGTCATCCCGTTTGCGGATTATGATGAAGGCACGGTCATTGAACACCTGAAGCGCTCCATTGACTTTACCATGCATCATCTCGGATTCCATGGTCTGCCGGCCGGCCTGCATGCCGACTGGAACGACTGCCTCGTTCTGGGGGCCTCCGGTGAAAGCAGCTTTGTGGCCTTCCAGTTCTATATGGCCATGCGGCAGCTGGAGGAACTCCTGGAAGGCCGTGAAGAGTATGCTGAGTACCGTTCATGGCTGAAGGAATCTGCCGCCGATATTCTCCGGAAGATCAATGAATTCTTCTGGGAGGATGACCGCTTCCTGCGCGGCTACACCCAGGAAGGTGCTGTCATCGGCAGCAAGCACGATCCCGAGGCCGCCATGTGGCTCAATCCCCAGTCCTGGAGCGTCATTTCCGGCGGTGCAACCCGGGATCAGGCCGAAAAGAGCATGCAGTCCGTCTATGACATCCTTAACACGCCCAACGGCATCGAGCTTCTGGCTCCCACCTACAAAAAGCACTACTTTGAAGGTGCAAGGATGCGTCTCTTCAACCCCACCACCAAGGAAAACGGCGGTATTTTCTGCCAGTCCCAGGGCTGGGCAATCCTCGCCGAAGCCCTGCTGGGCCATGGCAACAGGGCCTTCCAGTACTTTAAGGAATCCTGTCCCGCGGCCTACAATGACCGTGCAGAAATCCGCGAGGTCGAACCCTATGTCCACTCCCAGTTCATTGAAGGCCATGAAACGCCGCAGCCCGGACGGGCTCATGTGCACTGGCTGACCGGAACGGCTTCCACGGTCATGGTCGGCATGGTTGAAGGTATTCTTGGCCTGCGCCCCACACCCAGCGGACTGAGAATTTCTCCCTCCATTCCCGCCCAATGGGATGGCTTTACCATGGACAAATTCTTCCGCGGCAAGAACCTGCACATCACGGTGGACAACAAGGCCCACCATGAAAGCGGTGTAAAGTCCGTGCTGATCAACGGAAAAGCTGTCGATTCCATGATTCTGACGGATGATATGCTCTCCGACGGAGACCAAATTACCATCGTCATGTAAGCCATATCAAAATGCCTGGCAGATCACAGTCCGCCAGGCATTTTTCCTTTCGGGCAGAGCATGGAAAGAGAATATCCGCAGAAATCCGGATCGCTCCGAAGCACCTGGATGTCACCCGAACAGCAGGTGGAGCCACGGATCGATGAGACAAGAACCGCTCCTGGAGCGGCTCTTGTCATTCTGTTCTTATGCTTTTATGCTTTCTTCTGTCTGTTTTTCATGACGCGTACCGTTCCGGGATTCTCCTGCTTATACTGTTTCAAGCAAGCCATCCGATGCTCCAGTTGAAGAGCTTCATCCTCTGGAAGGGTGATCCTGACCATCTTTCCATCCCTCATCCATCCTGTCAATTTTCGTCTGTACAGCAACTGACCGCATGACACGGAACCAACTATCATATCGATACATACCTGTGACAATCTCTTTCCGGCATCTGTTCCTGAACCGGTTCCCCTTCCGTGCATCATGGTATGCACGGAACTGCATTGGCTGAATCCTTCCAGGTTCCGCAGCAGACTGAAAAGAGGAACACAGAGGAAAAGCACAGCCACTTTTTGCGGACTTGTTGAAAATGGTGTGTGCTGTTATTATTATGAAAGAAAGATGTACACAGCAAACCGTGATCCATACGCTGGCCACTCTTGCATGCAGGTCTTTTCCCGTGAAAACGGAAAGCATGCGTCACGCTTCTGGGCTAGGGATCCGGAACGGATTAACACGATACGTAATCCCGATCAAGGATTACATAGAAAGGGAAAAACATGATTTCCATTGCTGTTGTGGATGACGAAAAGGTATTCAGCGATCAGATGACCGCCATGCTGCGCCGCTGGCAGGATGCCCACGGCGTGGAACTGGAGATCACCTGCTTTGAGGACGGCATCGATATCGCAGAGGATTTCCGGCATAAGTGGGACATTATTTTCCTGGATATTCAGATGAGGCTGCTCAACGGCCTGGAGACTGCCCGCCGCATCCGCGCCTGCGACAACGATGTGATTCTGATTTTCGTGACCACCATGGCCCAGTATGCCATCAACGGTTATGAGGTCGACGCGTTCGATTACATTCTGAAGCCTCTGGAATATGCCAAATTCGAGCTGAGAATGAACAAGGCTGCGAAGGAAGCAGAAAAGAAAAAGTCGCATACTTCCGTCTACCTGAAAAAGTACAGCGACCTGGTCAAGGTATCCACGGACGACCTGCTGTATATCGAGGTCAGCGGCCATACCCTGAAATACGTCACTTCCGGCGGGACGTACGAGAAACGGGCGAAAATCAGTGATGCGGAAGCGGAGCTGAACGGGCTGCCCTTTTCCCGGTGCAGCCTGTCCTATCTCGTGAACCTGAAACGCATCGACCGGGTCAGCAAGGACAGTGTGTTCATCGGCGGATACGAGCTGCCCATCAGCCGCAACCGGAAAAAAGAATTTCTGCAGGCGTTCACCGATTATTTGGAGGCGGGTTTCTGATGATGACCAGCGACATGCTGTTTCAGTATCTGAGCGGGTTTCCCATGCAGCTGGCCGTTGCGCTGTGCTTTTTTGTCATTCCGCTGAAAAAACGGGATCGCTGGTTTTTTCGGTTTCCGCTGGTTCCCCTGGCAATCGCGGCCGAGATCGGGATATGGATGCTCGTCTTTCCGAAACAGCCTGCACATCCGTTCCTGCCCGTGTTCTTCTTTGCACTGCACTACCTGCTGATCTTCATCATCTACAGCGCCGGCATCTGTCTTGTAAGCGAAGCGACCGTCCATGAGGCTGCTTACTGCATCATCTGCGCCTATATGACCCAGCACCTGTCCCACTGCCTCAACCTGATCGGAGACCATCTGCTGACTGACCCTCCTGCCTGGTGGACGGCAGAACCTGTTGCCTATGGCAAACTTGCACTGGTCTGCCTGGCTGTTTATCTGCTGTTTGTCCGAAGGATCTGCCGGAACGGACATTATCCGGACTCGGCCCTGCGTGCCCTCTCGCTGTATGTGCTGGTCATGGCCGTCATGTACTTCCTGAGCATCCGCGTAAGCGAGACACAGGAGGGCTGGCTGCATGGAGTGTATACCGGACTGCTGATCACAGTGCTGATGTATGAGGAACTGCACAGCGCGGAACAGCTCCGTCTGCAGCAGGAAATACATGCCCGGGAGCACATGGACACCCTGCACCAGGCACAGTATGAAATGAGCAAGGAGAACATCGCCCTCATCAACCGCAAAAGCCATGATCTGAAACGCCAGATCACCGCCCTGCGCACCGTCGGCAGCCCGGAGGAGCAAAGTGCAGCCATCGCTGAAATCGAGCAGGCCGTGGAAATCTATGAAAACACCTTCCACACCGGCAGCAAGGCCCTGGATACGGTGCTGACACAGGAGGCACTGATCTGCAGTCAGCAGAAAATCGAGTTGTCCGTGATGGCGGATGGAAAGCTTCTGAGCTTTATCAAATCCGTGGATTTGTATACCATGCTTTCCAACATTCTGGACAACGCCATCGAGGCGAATCTGCGCATTCAGGAAAAGAGCAGACGTTCTATCCATCTGTCCGTTCACGAAAAGAAGGGCCTGGTCCTGCTGCAATGCGAAAACCCCTATGCAGGATCCGTCAGCATGAAAGACGGCCTCCCCGAAACCAGCAAAGCGGACAAAGAGAATCACGGCATCGGTACCCGCAGCATCCTTTCCACCGCTGCCCAGTACGGCGGCACCGTACATATCCATACAGAACAGAATATGTATGTGCTGAGGATCATTTTTCATGCCCCGGATGTCAATCAGGACGAAAAAACGACGACTTAGGACAAACATCATCCAAAACAGAAGATTCATGCTATCCTCCACTCATCAAGCGGGGAACACCCCGCCCAATATGAAGGAGGATTTTTTCCATGAAGAAGTTTGCTGCTCTGGTCCTGGCTCTGGTTCTTGCTCTGTCCTGCTGTGCCGCCCTGGCGGAAAGCACCTATATCCATTCCTTCTCCGCTGAAGAACTGGCCGGAAATACCGATATGAACGGTTTCGTATCCGCTCTTGCCCTGACCGAACGCAACACCCTGGTGCTCAAGGATGACGGCACCTACGAATACACCAAGCTTATGGCTTATATTGATGAAGCGGGCGAAGTGATGGAAGTAACCAACGAAAACGGCACCATGCGCTTTGAAATCCGCTATGTGTATACCGGCAGCGTCACCCAGGACGGCGACCAGGTGACCCTGAACGTTCCCGATGAATGCGTCTTCTCTGAAGACTGGGGTGTTCTGGTGGCCGGCGGCTACATGAAGAATTCCGAAGGCAAGGCTTCCGAAGGCGCACGCGTGACCAACTATGAAGGCACTGACTATGATCCCATGGATAACTTCGGCAGTCAGGTCTACAAGTTTGCAGGCCACGACGCTCCCGTCAACGTGACCGTAAATGCCGATGGCACCTTCACCTACAACGCGGTTGCCAGCTCTGACGACGACTGATTCACTTTGCCTGAAGAGGAGAGAGCAGGCCGCACTGCCGGCGCTCTCCCCTTTTCTTAATCAGAGAAGAAAAACCGGCCTGAACCGGATGGAGGCATGAAAATGCAGAAGGAAAAGAAATACAGCAAGAAAAGCTATTTCATCACCCACAGTGCGGTGCTGGCGCTGCTGCTGGCTGCGTGCATTCTGGCAAACGTGCTTACCGCCAAATGGGACAGCATGCTCACCGACTTCTTCGGTACTGTAGGCGGCACGAAAACCACTGCCCAGGCAGGCGACTTCGTGAGCGAATACAAGGATGAGGAAACTCTTCGCAACGCTCAGCTGGACTTTACCCGCCGGGTTGTGGCGGAAGGCCTGGTGCTGCTGAAAAACGAAAACAGCTTCCTGCCCCTGAAAGCCGGTGCAAAGCTGAGCGTTTTCGGTCTGTCCTCCGCCTCCGGTAACATGGGCGGTTCCGGCTCCGGTGACATTGAAATCAAGTCTGATTCCCTTGCCGGTGCACTGCAGAAAGCCGGCTATGAGATCAACCCCACCCTTTCCAAATTCACGGCTTCCACCAGCCATAAGCATGGCACCGGTGCAGGCCCCGGCGGGGGCGACGCCATGGGCGACTGGAAAGTGGACGAGATTCCCCAGTCCGAATACACGGACGAAGTCAAGGCCTCCTACGCCAAATACGGCGACGCAGCCATCGTTGTGCTGAACCGTCACGACGGCGAAGGCAGTGACCTTCCCCGCGAAATGGGCCGCTTCGGCAACAACCCTGAAAAGCATTACCTGGAACTCTCGGACGAGGAGGAAGACCTGCTGAAGGCCATCAAGGCCAGCGGCAGCTTTGCCGGGACCATCCTGGTTTTGAACATGGCCAATCCCTTCGAGCTGGGTTTCCTGGATCAGGAAGAATACGGTGTGACGGCCTGTGTCTGGTATGCCGGCACCGGCACCGATGGCATCCTGAGCGTGGCGGACATCTTCTCCGGCAAAATCACCCCCTCCGGCCGTCTGGTGGATACCTGGGCCTATGACAATCTCTCCTCTCCCGTCATGCAGAACTTCGGTGACTTCCGTTTCCTGAATGCGGACGGCACCCCCTCCGGCTACAGCTACATGAACTATGCCGAGGGCATTTACATGGGTTACCGCTACTATGAGACCCGGTACGAAGACAAGGTCATGGGTACCGGAAACGCGGGTTCCTATGACTATGCTTCCACCGTCAAATTTCCCTTCGGCTTCGGCCTGAGCTACACTTCCTTTGACTGGACCGATTTTAAAGCAGAAGTGAAGGATGACACCGTCACTGCAACGGTCAGCGTAAAGAACACCGGAAGCACAGCTGGAAAAGATGTTGTTGAAATCTACGCTCAGGCCCCGTATACGGCAGGCGGCGTGGAAAAGGTCTCCGTGGTGCTGGCGGGCTATGCCAAAACGAAGGAACTGAAAGCCGGTGAGAGCGAAAAGATCACCGTGACCTTCAATCTGAAGGATATTGCTTCCTACGACTTCAAAGACAGCAAGACCTGGATCCTGGATGCTGGCACCTATTACGTAACCGCAGGCCGCGACGCGCACGATGCAGCCAACAATATCCTGGCCGCCAAGGGCTTTACTGCAGCCAACGGCATGACGGCTGACGGGAACGCTGCACTGACAGGCACCTTCTC
>ONVN01000245.1 GCA_900321295.1 uncultured Eubacteriales bacterium | reverse complement strand
TAAAAAGAGCCGTTCGGAATTATTGCTTTTCCGAACGGCTCTTTTCATGCGGGCTGAATACTGTATCCCTCCGCTTTGAGAAAATCCAACGCTTTGGAAAAATGCTCTTTTTTCAGGAGAATATAATCGGTATCGAATGTCGACAGGGCAAAGATAGAAATGCCATGCTCTGCAAGAACAGAAGAAACACGGGCGAGAATACCAATCAGAGAGAAGTCAAGACTGCCGGCAAAGCGGAATGCTTTCCAGTCATCCTCTCGCTGGAGAACCGAGTCAGGAACTGCAGCAGAAGGCAGTACAACAGAAAGCTCATGATCTGTTTTCCCGACAAAAAGGAAGGGAAGCGATAGATCGACAAGGGCATCTGCGGGAAATTTGCACACGGTAAAATCTTCATCAATGGTCTGAAGTGTCATGTGTGTTCTCCATTTCCTCGGTTCGGTCAGAGATGATATATCGTGGCCGGGCTTTTGTCTCCAGGTAGATTTTTCCGACGTATTCACCGATCACGCCAAGAAACATCGACTGAATACCACCCATGAAGCATACAATACATACCATGGAGGCCCATCCGGCAACAGAGTGGCCGGTCAAAGCAGTGATCAGAACCCATATGATGCCGATAAAGCTGATCATGGAAACGAGCATGCCGAACAGGGTGATCAAGCGAATCGGTTTCACGGAAAGCGATGTAATACCATCAAATGCGAGACCGATCATTTTGCTCAGGGGGTAATGGCTTTTTCCGGCAATCCGCTCGTGGCGGTCATAGGAAACGCAGGTGGAACGGAACCCGACCAGGGGAACCATGCCACGCAGGTACAGATTGACTTCCTTGAACTTGGCAAACTCATGAAGTGCACGCGAACTCATCAGCCGGTAGTCGGCATGATTGAATACAACTTCTGCACCCATGGAATTGAGTAGCTTATAAAAGGACTCCGCCGTAAAGCGCTTGAAAAAGGAATCGGTGGACCGGGCGGCGCGTACACCATAGACAATCTCGCAGCCATCAAGGTATGCATCGACCATTTTGTCCATGGCATCAATGTCATCCTGCCCATCGCAGTCAATGGATATGGTGATATCGCAACGGTCCATGCATTCCATGAGACCGGCAAGAACAGCGTTCTGATGTCCGCGGTTCCGGCTTTGCGCAATACCCTGAAAATGCGGATCCTGATGGGACAGGTCTGTAATGATCTCCCAGGTTCTGTCCTTGCTGCCGTCATTCACAAACAGAATCCGGCTGCTTTCAGCAATCTTGCCGGCGCTGACCAGGTCCTGAATTTTCTTCAGAAACATGCCGCTGGTTGTTGGCAGAACTTCTTCTTCATTGTAGCAAGGAATCACGATATACAATACTGGCGGAACCATAGGAGCCTCCGAAATACATTTTATGGCCACAGAGGACGTGGATACTTCCCGAGATTCGTCATGTCGGTGATGGCCAACATAACATTGGGCTTGTCTTCACGATAGGTAACACCATACCATTTGTCCAGACTTGGCAGGACCTGCACAGAGGCCTCATTTTTGGCCAGCATGGCAGAAACAACAGAAGGAAGGAAAAACTCGGATTTCAGTGGGTTTTCCTTGGCAGCCCGATCAAGGAATACGGGGAATTCGCGGGACAGTGTTTCAAGCAGAGAAGGGGTAAAACCCCACATATTCATACTGACGAGCGTATCTCCGGGGAGTTTGGTATAGGTGATTTCATCGTCCGTCGTGAGAACACCGTCACAGCAGCTGATAATATGTGTGGTTTCCGTGACCGTCTGCAGGTAACCATCTTTCGAGACCTCACAGATGCCCCGGGCAACATGACCATTGGCAGTTACCGTGTTTTTGAGAAGGTAACCAACCATCATGTAGCGTTTCTTTTCATCATCCTCAGCCTTGGCAAGAAAGTCATACGCACTTTTGAAGGCACTGGGGCCGTAATAGTCATCTGCATTGATGACACAGAAGGGTGCATCAATCAGGTCGCGGCAGCACAGAACGGCGTGACCTGTTCCCCAGGGCTTCTGACGGCCTTCAGGTACGGTGTAGCCTTCCGGAAGTGTATCCAGCTGCTGGAACGCATAATGGACTTCCATATGCCTGGCCACCGGATCACCAACAATAGAACGAAAGTCCTTTTCAATTTCATGCTTGATCAGGAAAATTACCCGTTTAAAGCCGGCTCGCATGGCATCATAGATGGAATAATGCAGAATAACCTCTCCGCAGGGACCAATGGGATCCATCTGCTTGAGTCCGCCATACCGGCTGCCCATACCGGCAGCCATGATCACAAGGATAGGTTCGCGCATTGAATCTGCCTCCCGTATGTTTATTCAGCAGCCAGCGACCGGACGCAGGCAAGCATTTTTTCTTCATAACGTTCCATATCCTGGAGAAGATACATCTGGTTCCAGGCACGGACAAGGTTATGATCTTCGCAGGCAATATGGAAATAAACGTCACCAGAGAGATAATCGGTCAGGAAGCGCATTCCGCACTCATAAGTCATCATCCAGGCGCCAATTGCGAGTGAATCGACTTCTGCCGGAGAGAAAAGGCGGCGGGTTTCTGCAAGATAACCTTCGGCGAAGGCATGGAACATGGGAAATGAGAAATGGATCTTTTCGGGATCGCGTTCGTCTTCAAGTGCCGTTGATGCGCCGAAGCGGATGGCGTCACCAAAATCGTATGCAGAGAGTCCGGGCATGACTGTATCCAGATCGACGACGCAGAGTGCATGGAAGGTCTTTTCGTCCAGGAGAACGTTGTTCAGCTTGGTATCATTGTGGGTGACACGAAGCGGCAGTTCACCCCGGGACAGGGCACCGGTCAGCAGATCGGCACGATCAGCACGCTGCAGATAGAGATGAATCAGTTCTTTTGCTTCCTCGCGGCGGGAACATGTATCCTTTTCGATGGCAGTCCGCAGAGCGGCCAGGCGTGAAGGCGTGTCATGGAAATGGGGAATGGTTTCATACAGCGTATCGGCTGGATAGTCGGAGAGATCACGCTGAAAACGGCCGAATGCACGGCCGGATTCGGCAAACATATCCGTATTATCAGGGAGATCTCTGCTGATGGTATGATCAATAAAGCGGGTCATACGCCATGCAGAACCGTCTGCAGAAACAGCATAGGATTCTCCGGTTTTCAGAGGGATGATGCTCAGCGCTTCCCGGTCGGGATTTCCGCCGCGGGCCGAAATGACCTCACGCAGTGCACGTGTGACACTGAGCATATTGCTCATCACGTACTCGGGATGATGGAAAGCAACGGGGGAAACGCGCTGAAGGATAACAGGGTCACCTGTCTCAGGCGTCAGAAGGAATGTATCATTGATATGTCCATTGCCGTGATGGCTGATAGCACAGTCGGTAAATGGAACATCGAACAGGGAGATCATGGTCTTTGCAGTTTC
>ONVN01000244.1 GCA_900321295.1 uncultured Eubacteriales bacterium | reverse complement strand
GTTACGAAGGAAAGCCTGTGACTACCTTCACCGCTCTTGCTGCCCTCTATACGGAAACTGTACAGCTGGTCACCTGCAATCCCGACATCAAGAGCGTTGCTGACCTGAAGGGCAAGAATGTTTCCATCGGCTCTTCCGGCTCCGGCGTATATTTCAACGCCATGGATTTCCTGGCAGCCTATGACATGACAGAAGCGGATATCAATCCCCAGTACCTCTCATTCGGCGATTCCGCCGAAGCTCTGAAAGACGGAAAGATTGACGCGGCGTTCGTCGTTGCCGGCGCCCCGACACCTGCCGTAACAGACCTGGCAACCAGCAAGGAAACCTATCTGGTTGCCCTGGATGCGGACCACGTGAAAAAGCTGCAGGAGATTTCTCCCGTTTACGCTGAGAGCGTCATTCCCGCCGGTACTTACGGCAACCAGGCTGAAGATGTCCTGACCGTAGGCGTGAAAGCCACGATCATTGCCAACGGACAGGTAAGCGACGAGGATGCTTATACGATCGTTAAGACGATTTTCGAAGGCAAGGAAGCCATTACCGAAGCACATGCAAAGGGAGCGGAGCTGGATCTGGACTATGCTTCCAGCTGCGGACTTCCTTATCATCCCGGTGCCGCGAAGTACTTTGCTGAGCAGGGAATCACTGTTGAAACCAAGTAAGGTTTTGACCGGGAATCCGCTTTCCGTTCGGAACGCGGATTCCCGTTTCCTTTTTTTGTTTCAGAAAACGTTCATGAGGAGTGTCGTCTGTGAGTAAAAAAGTACAAGACAGGACACCTGAACTGACCGGTGAAGTCAGCGACGGCGAGCAGAATATTGCGGCGAACGTGGATGAAATCATGCGCAAGTATGACCGCGAGAGCAATACCCGCGTGTGGGATGGAATTCCCAAGCTGATCGTCGGAATCATCCTGGCCCTGTTTTCACTGTTCTGCATCTATGTGACACTGTTTGCCAATTTCCTGGAGCAGGTCAGGCTCAGCTCTTTCCTGGGACTTGTGATCGTGATGGGTTATCTGACCTATCCGGCCCGGAAAGGAAAGATGCAGGTAAATTACATGCCCTGGTATGATATCCTGCTGATGGTAGTCGGTGCCGCAGCGTTCTTCTATTATACATTCAATGCACAGACACTGCTGAATACCGGGCTGAAGATGAAGCTGCAGGACCCTGTTTATATTATCGCCGGTATCATCGGCCTGGCTGTACTGGCAGAACTGTGCAGAAGAAGCGTCGGGCTTCCGATCCTGTGCGTTGCCGGAGCTTTCCTTGCCTATACGATCTTCTGGTATGTGAAAGACGGAAAAATGATGGGAAAGATCGTGCATGAGTTGTTTTACAACGAGAACGGTATCTTTTCCACGCCAGTCAATGTCTGCTCGAAATACATTGTGGTATTCATCATCTTTGGCGCATTCCTCGAGAAGACCGGCATATCCACATATTTCATTGAGCTGGCGAACGGTCTGACAGGACGGTATGCCGGCGGCCCGGCGAAGGTGGCTGTCGTTTCTTCCGCTCTGTGCGGTATGGTTTCCGGCTCCTCTGTGGGCAATACGGTGACCACGGGTTCCATTACGATCCCGATGATGAAAAGAACCGGATATGACAAGAATTTCTCAGGTGCAGTGGAAGCAGCTGCTTCAACCGGCGGGCAAATCATGCCCCCGATTATGGGTGCTGCAGCCTTCCTGATGGCTGACTATCTTGGCGTGCCGTATTCCGATATTATTGTACGAGCCATTCTTCCGGCCTGCCTGTACTTCCTTGGCGTTTTTCTGTCTGTACATCTGGAAGCAAAACGCCTCGGACTGAAGGGACTGAGCAGGGACCAGCTGCCGATGCTGAAGGAACTGCTGAAGGAAAGCTACCTTCTGCTCCCGCTGGCAATACTGATTTATCTTGTCTGTTCTCAGACAATGACAATGCAGTCTTCCGCAGCCTGGTCGATCATCGCGACGATTGTCGTGGGTGTGATTTCAAACTATCTCCGGATGAGAAAGGTGCTCAGACTTGTACAGGAGCAAAATCCGAACGCAGCTGCCGAGGCAGATAAAGTGAATGAACAGCAGTTCAGGCCAATCCATATCTTTGAGGCACTGGAGAACGGCGGAAGAAGCTGCATCTCTGTCGCAGTAGCCTGCGGTATCGCCGGACTGATTATTGGGTGCCTGACAGTTACAGGGCTTGCCTCTACTGTGATCAATACCATCGTGATGATCTCG
>ONVN01000243.1 GCA_900321295.1 uncultured Eubacteriales bacterium | reverse complement strand
TTCATTTATGCCGACGCGCTTTAAATCCCTGGTTGATCGCTTCGGTTCCAATCCGGAGGCCATGAAGCAGGCAGGGATCGCCTACGCCACTGATCAGATCATTGACCTGTATGCAAGCGGCATTGATAACATTCACCTTTATACGATGAATAAGCCGGATATTGCGGAGGCCATCTGTCGTAATCTGAAAGGTATTCTCGGGAGTGCATCATGATCCGCATCTATGAACCGCAGGACTTGCCTGTCAACAGAAATGAAATCCTGCGTTATGCCCTGATCAAACCAGATATGCCAGCCGATCGAATTGACCAGCTTCTTCCGGATGCGCTTCAGCATATTCACGGAAGAGTATGCTATGCATCTTTCCCTGTACAACTTTCCGAGGATGGTCAGGTTGATCTCAGTTTTACAAAGGTGTCTTCTCGTTCACTCTGTCACCTTCTCAGATCTTCCAGTCAATGCATTCTTTTTGCTGCCACCATCGGTATTGACTTTGATCGCTATGCCGCACGTATTTCCAGACTGTCCACGACGAATGGCTGGCTTCTCCATGCGATTGGAACAGAACGTATTGAAACACTCTGCGATACCTTCGAAAAAACGCTTCTTGAAGAAGGCTGTCAGCTCACCCGGCGCTTTAGTCCCGGTTATGGAGATGTTCCGCTTTCCATGCAGAGAGATGTGTTTCGTGCTCTGGACTGTTCCAGGAAAATCGGTCTGACCTTGACCGACTCACTTCTTATGTCCCCTTCCAAATCGGTAACCGCCATTATTGGGCTTACCAATACTCCCCTCAGGCAATCCGACCATTGCGCTTCATGTTCTATTGCTTCTTGCGCTTTTCGTTCCATTTCTCATGAAAAGGAGTAATCCTATGCATCTTTCCTATGACAGGAATTCATCCTCGCGTCCGGGTATTCTGGACTTCATGAAGAACCATATTCTGATTCTTGACGGCGCGATGGGAACCCTGCTGCAGGCGGCGGGCCTTCAGAGCGGTGAGGCTCCGGAAACCTGGAACCTGTCCCATCCTGATGTCATACGTTCCATTCATTCGGAGTACTTTTGCGCGGGCAGTCATGTTGTTTCTGCCAACACGTTCGGAGCCAACTCACTTCATTTCGATGATGACACACTGCAGGTTATCATTAAAAAAGGTCTTCAGCTTGCAAAAGAAGCAGCCGCGGAAACACCCGCTGACCATCCACGGTATGTTGCACTTGATGTAGGACCCACAGGAAAGCTGCTCAAACCTTATGGTGACCTGGGGTTCGAAGAGGCCGTGGACATCTTCGCCAAAACCATTCGGTTCGGTGCAAAAGCCGGCGCAGATCTCATTTTCATTGAAACCATGAACGATAGTTATGAAACGAAAGCCGCGCTTCTGGCCGCCAAGGAAAACTGTGATCTTCCGGTTTTTGTTTCCAACGCATATGGAAGCGATGGCAAACTGATGACCGGCGCAAGCCCCGAAGCAATGACAGCCCTGCTCGAAGGCATGGGTGCCGACGCTGTCGGAACAAACTGCTCCTATGGTCCGGAGGCTCTTCGGCCTGTCGTTGCACGCTATCTTTCCAGTGCTTCGGTTCCAGTCCTTCTCAAGCCCAACGCCGGTCTTCCGCATGTGGAGAACGGAAAAACGGTTTATGATGTCAGCCCGGAAGAATTTGCAGATTCAGTTGCTGAAATGGTCCGGCAGGGGGTCCGTATCTGCGGTGGATGCTGCGGCACAACACCGGAATATATCCGAGCCCTTTCACAGAAGATCCTGCCATTGGATCCGCTTCCTGTCGAGCCCAAAAGCGCAACTGTTATTGCAAGTTACACACATGCATTGGCATTCGGTTCTTCCCCCCTGCTGATTGGTGAGAGAATCAACCCAACCGGAAAAAAGCGGTTCAAACAGGCCCTTTCGGAGCACGATATTGGTTATGTTCTGCGTGAAGGGATCGCACAACAGGATGCAGGAGCACACATTCTTGATGTCAATGTCGGCATGCCAGGCATTGATGAACCTTCCCTGCTCGCTGAAGTAGTTGCCGAACTCCAGGCTGTTCTCGATCTACCCCTGCAGATTGACACTTCCAATCCACAGGCGATGGCCCGTGCACTGCGCATTGTCAACGGCAAACCGCTTATCAATTCCGTCAACGGCACCCAGGAAAGCATGGAAGCCATTTTTCCTCTTGCAAAGAAATACGGTGGTGTCCTCATCTGTCTCACACTCGATGAAAAAGGAATTCCCGAAACAGCTGAGGGGCGTGTCCGTATCGCTGAAAGAATCCTCACGCAAGCTGCTTCCTATGGCATTCCCAGGAAGGACCTTATCTTTGATCCCCTTGCCATGACAGTTTCTTCTTCCTCTGAAGCAGCCCTGGTGACTCTGGAAGCCCTGAGAAGAATCCGCGAGGATCTTCACTGTCACACTTCTCTTGGTATTTCAAATGTTTCCTTCGGTCTCCCTGCCCGCGACGGCATCAACTCTACGTACTTTGCCCTTGCGCTTGAAAACGGCCTGAGCTGTGCCATTATGAACCCGCATTCCTATGAGATGATGCGTACCTATCATGCTTTCCGTGCTCTTCATGGTTT
Organism: uncultured Eubacteriales bacterium; assembly: GCA_900321295.1. GTDB lineage: Bacteria > Bacillota > Clostridia > Christensenellales > Aristaeellaceae > UBA2943. Next base: position 10,819 of record ONVN01000243.1, on the reverse strand, counting down.
GGACGATCACTGTATGGACTATATCAATTATGTCGAACAGCATACTCCGACTGTCGTTTCCTCTGCTCCTTCCACGATACATCCGGAATTGCCCATTTCCGGAAGCACGCTCCTTCAGTCCGCAGTCGAAAAAGGATTGAAGGAAGAAGCGTCACGTCTTGCTCTTGAATCTCTTCAGTCCCATTCTCCTCTGGAAGTCATATCAAATGAAATCGTTCCCGCTCTCAATCGCGTCGGGGTCCGTTTTGAGCAGAAGTCCCTTTTCCTCCCACAGCTGCTGATGAGTGCTGAAGCAGCAGCCGGAGCTTTGGATATCGTTAAAACCTCGATGCAGGGGAAACGTGCTGACCGTGACAGGAGCCGGTTTGTTCTGGCTACCGTTAAGGGGGACATTCATGACATCGGTAAAAACATTGTTCGACTGCTTCTAGAAAGCTATGGCTTCCTTGTCACGGATCTGGGGAAAGATACACCTCCCGAGACCATTCTGGAAGCGGTTGTCCGCCTTCATGCACCGATGTGTGGTCTTAGCGCTCTGATGACCACGACCGTCCCTGCCATGGAACAGACAATTGCCCTGCTTCATGAAAAGGCACCGTGGTGTCGTGTCATTGTTGGCGGTGCTGTCCTTACTCAGGATTATGCTGATCGCATTGGTGCTGATGCCTATGCGCAGGATGCCATGGCCTGTGTGCGCATAGCAGAAGAGATAGAAGCTCAGACTTCAGGAAAGGATCCTTCATGAACGAATTTTCAAGGACGCAGCTTCTGCTTGGCGAGAAGGCCATGAATCGGCTTGCCTCCAGTCGTATTGCCATTTTTGGTATCGGTGGCGTGGGCGGTTATGTTGTGGAAGCGCTCGCCAGGTCAGGCGTTGGGGCTCTGGATCTGGTTGACAATGATACCGTATCCTTAACAAACCTGAACCGTCAGATTATTGCACTGCATTCGACCCTCGGGCAATTCAAGGTGGATGTTGCCAGGGACCGGATACTGGATATCTCTCCTTCCTGCCGAGTCCAAACCTATCGTACCTTTTTTCTTCCGGAAACAGCCAGCTTGTTTGACTTTGCACAATATGATTATGTTGTGGATGCAGTGGATACAGTAAAGGCGAAACTGGAACTGGTTCTTTCTGCAAAAGAAGCAGGGGTTCCCATCATATCCTGTATGGGTGCAGGAAACAAACTGAATCCTTCTGCTTTCCGCATCGCTGATATCTATTCAACCTCTGTCTGCCCGCTGGCCCGCGTCATGCGTTCCGAATGCAGAAAGCATGGCATCGATCACCTGAAAGTGCTGTATTCCACAGAACCTCCCATCACCCCCTTCGTTTCAGGTGATGAGCAGCCGCCTGACGGAAAACGCAGCATTCCCGGGTCCACAGCTTTCGTTCCATCGGCAGCCGGACTCATGATTGCTGCAGATGTCATTTCGGATCTTATTTCACAGGAGATCAAATAATCAGATTTCCACACACAAAAACACACTCCGGGTGATTTTCAGCACCAGAGTGTGTTTTTTCATGCCATTTATCTATCCTGTTATCTATCCTGCTGTTTCCATGCGCAGCGAACCGCAAGGACAAGCCAGACGCACGCAAGGATCATGAGAGCATAGCATCCGTCCATAGGAACAAAATCCAGGAATACGATTTTCTTTTCCAGCATAAATTCAGCAGCCATAACCAGACCCATGCTGAGCAGCAGGGAAACCCACTGCCTGATGATCGATGCACGCGGCACCGGACTGGGTCTGCGGAGCTGACAGAGAAGAAGCAGGACCGCGAATGCCACTGCAGAAAGAATCTGACTGACACGGACTACGCCCCATCGCATCAGGTCATCCTGACGCATGCTTTCCATCAGCACGGTCAACGAACACAGGATCGCCGATGCCATGATCGCACGGGAACCCTCCCTGCGTGTATGCAGTTTCCAGATGACAACTGCAAAAACCAGCGCGGCAACACCAATGAACAGTGCAACTGCCCAGCGATAATTGCCATAATAGGAATCCTGGACCGAGAATGGAAGCCCCTCAAAGAAAGATGCATCTTCCAAATGAAACAGACTCATCCCGGTATATTCCTCTGCGTCAAATGCATCCACAGAAAACCAGTCGTCGATTGGCCATCCATATCCCTGTCCGGCAATCAGATCAGCAATTCTCCCGAGGCCGTAGAGCACAAGACCTGGCGCGCTGACGGCATCTGCAACTCTGGTGAACTTCTGGTTTGTCATTCTTGCCGTCAGCCAGGTGGCCAACAGCAGCCCGCCAAAAGCTCCAAACATCATAAATCCGCCATCCGTAAAGCTGAAAAACCACCCCGCACCTTGCTCAAGAAACCAGGTCATACGGCACAGGCAGTACAAAAGTCTTGAGAGAAGGACAGACAGAGGAATGGCTATGACCGGCAGCCAGCTTGCAGTTTCAGGTTTCAGCCCCTGTTTCCTGGCCTGATTTGCGAAAAGGAGAAGCCCAATGAGGCTTGCAGCCGCAAGCCAAATACCATATGGTTGAAACTGCATGTTACATTACTCCTCCGCAGAAGCAAAATAGATAATATCCGAGATTTCTCTGGCATCGCTGTTCTTATGAATGCGTTCGAACCTGATCATCTGCGATCCCTTTTTGGTGACACTCTTCGGGAATATGACATTTGTCGATCCGCCACCGTCCAGGTTGTATGCCACAAGCGCATCCGGAAACAGATCTTTGATATAATCCGCGAAATCCTGGATACTCATTCCACTGGATGCATCTGCTTTTCCATTGCATTCCACAATTGCATACTGCAGTTTGCCAAGCTGCACAATGGCTACACGCTGCATGCGATAGGGATACTGGAACTGATCCCCGCTTTTCTTGGCAAGCGCAACAGCACTTGATTTGATATCCTGAACCTCACCGTTTTCGATGAGAACCGGCCCCAGATTAAAGCTGTTGATCAGCGTTACACCTTCCGGGAAAGCTTCCGCAGCCTGCTGAATCGACGCAGAATCAGCACAATAAACCACATGGAAATCGCCTTCGGAATCGATCAGCAGGACATCCCGCTGTCCGTTCGATTTATCGCGGTAGAACTTTCCCTGACGCACAATATACCCACTGTCATGAAAGTATTTGAAAAAGTCGCCGTTTACCGCAGCAACTGCGTTCGCAGCTGTTGCCATTTCAGCCGCTTTCACACGCTTGGTATTGTCATAGTCATCATAGCTCATCGCAGAACGGATCTGTGTAGGATCAGCGATCGTTATACGTACAATATAGCAATTGAGCTTCTGCTTCCCTTTTTTATCCTTGAACTGTACAACATCATGGTTTACAACAGCATGTATGGAAGAATCCAGATACTCTGTGTTATCGGCATTCAAGTTCTCCAGTTTCAGAGGATTGCCTTTGACCATCTGGTCCAGGTCCAGGGCCTGAACATTTTCCGCTTCCAATGGAATTGCAGAAAGCGGCACGCCTGAAACAGCGGGACCTTCGAGCTCATGGGAAAACTCTGTTTCCGCCAGCGCGGGTGAAGCGATAAATAGAGCCATAGCAAGCAGCATCAGGCATGTGAGTACATAGCGTACAATATTGGATCTCATCAATTGCACATCCTTCCATTTCCTTCAATGTACATGCGGATTATATCATGAAGGTTTACGGTCATCAACCTTACACTTCTCGTCTTCAGCTTGCAGAGCAGCGCTGCTTTCCGGTTTCTCAGCTTTATCCCGCACTGTATCTTCTTTGTAAAACCTTGCATTTCCGCCATTCTGTGAAAAAAGCCGGGCACAGCGAATGTGCCCGGTTTGCCTATGCTCAACATAGACTTTGCAATTGATGAACCAGAGCCCGTCCAATCAGGGAAGCAGCGAAATTGACCTCCAGCATTTTTGTCATACCGGCCCAATTGTATCATCAGCATGTATCCTGTCGTGAAGCCATTGTTTTCACTGCATTCTTCTGTATACTCCAGACTCATGGAATGCTTCGCCCACAAGTCCCATGGTGATCCTTTTTTCTATGGTCATCAGGTCTCCGTTCCAGGAAAAGGTATAAACATTTTCAATTTCCGTCTCATACCAGAGTACGGACAGATGCAGGATTCCATCCTTTGTAAACCATGCTGCACAGCTGACTTTTGAAAGAATCTCTCCCTCTGATTCATAAGAGAGTATCCCCTGCTGCCGGCTTCCGGTCATATCTGCTTTCAGTTCTCTTGAAATACCGTCCTCAATAAACTGCAACAGAAGAATTCCTTTTTCTTCCCTCATGCAAAGAGTTTGTGCCTGCGGCCGGATTCTTCTTGCCTGTTTCATTCCATAAAGAGGGCCAAACGAAATTCCCTGATCTGCTGTCTCCAATTTCTGGTTCTCAAGATGTCTTGTCCAGTCCGGCTGCACGTCTCCCCACGGATCTGGTATGCGGAGCCTTGAAAGCCGTTCTCTCAGGTGGTGCCAGGCAGCAGGATCCTCAGGAAGCGCTTCCTGTCGCAGCGCAGGCAGAAGGATACTGAAAAGAATGTCCAGCGTGACCTGGGGACCATAAACCGGTCTATTCTCCCCTTTATAGGGTTCCGGAAGATGCAGTTCCGAACTTTGCAGCTGATTTCCGTTATACCCAGCTTCGAGAATGGAAACAATCAGCTGCTCCGACGGAATGACAATACAAAACTGCCCGAAAGCCCCATCTGCCCGGTAGGATCCTTCCGGGCGGCACATCCATATCTGATATCCATAACCTACCCGATTGTCATATATCCAGGGCGACTGTGCATGCGCATTCCAGTTTTCCAGCTGACAGGTTGTTGCTTCATGCACAAATTTCTCTTCCAGAATACGCGTTCCTTCCCATACGCCACCATCCAGATAAAGCTTCATGAGCCGCAGATTATCTTCTGCAGTCGTAAAGAGCCCGCCTCCGCCTATGCAGATGCCGTCCTCTGTCTTCCGGCACAGAACATGCTTTTCATCAATGCCAATCACGCTGAAAAGCTTCTGTGCCAGCCAATCCACCATGGACATGCCGGTGACTTTTTCCACTATGGCAGACAGAAGCGTGGTTCCATGACTGTCATAACGCCAGAATGTTCCTGGTTCATGCACCATTTCTGCTCCGAGATGGCGTGATATCCAGTTTTTCGGAAAGCCTGCCTGCTCCGGTGGAAAGCCGCCTCCCATAATCAGCAGGTCCCGGATTGTCACGCTCCGAAGCCATTCACTGGGATGTTCCGGTGTATCTTCCGGGAAAAAGTCTATGACTTTTTGTTCCAGGGAAAGGAGACCTTCTCTCTGACAGATACCCACTGCCGTCGCCGTATATGTTTTGCTCAGCGAATGGTCCGAATGCACCTGAGCGGCTCCAAATGGACTCCAGAACCCTTCCGCACAGATTTTTCCCTTCCGCATGACAATGAGTCCATGCATCTGCGTGTGTCCGCTGCCTTCCAGGGCATCCAGCAGTTCCTCAAGCACACCGCTCGGAATTCCTACAGATTCAGGTGAAACTCTCTCAAATTCTTTTCGCATGCTGATCCTCCTATCTTATAGAAACGGTCTGTTTCTCGCTATGACGCTTTATGTTTCCTGCATAGGGAGTGGGTCACGTGACGTTCTGGCATTTCCAAAAAAGAACATTGCATCCTGCAGTTCGGTTTCCATCATACTGCCTCTTCTGAGATATTCCATGGCACGAGCAAGAGAATGTGACCGATCATACGCAGTGGAATGAAACTGGATCCGGCCATCCTGGATCACCAGATAGTGCGCCGTTTTGTCGGGATCATCCGGCCTTCTGTAACTGACAGACCCAGGATTCATCCAGAGCAGGTGGTCATCCAGCATATGCACGCAGCGCCTGTGTGTATGTCCGAAGATCATTCTTTTCTCTGCTGTGTCTTCTCCACGATAGCAGGCATTCCAGAATGTTTCAAAGTCCAATACGCTTTCCGGCATCCCATACCCTGGAGGATTTTCCTCCATCTGGTGAGAGATCAGGTAGGCGATTCCGTCACGCACCTCTGAGAGATGGACAGGGAGTGTGCTCAGATAGGCGGCATCCTCCGGGGAGATGCGCTCACAGTTGTCGTGTACCCATTTCCACTGCGAGGTTCCCCTTAAAACCTCGACTTCACCGGACCGCAGAATATTCAGAAGATGACGGTCATGGTTTCCAGACACGCAGCGGACGGCATGGTCCCGGACAAAGGAAATGACTTCATGGGGATCCGTGCCGTAATCCACAAGATCCCCTGCACACCAGATTTCATCGACAGAACCCGCATCCCGGATAACAGCTTCCAGTGCATGAAGATTGGCATGAAGATCTGAAATAACAAGAAGACGCATACAGCCTCCTTCTGTTCACGGATGGCTGCTGTCAATCCGGAATACCATGCTCCTGAGGTCCGCGTGCAGAAAGGCCCATGCATCATCTTTTGTCCAGGAAAATTCCAGTATTCCGTCAGCAGGCATCTTTACTTTGACTTCCGCTCCATCTGCAAATGCACGGTGCGTGTTCCGCATCCGGAGCAGTTCTAGCTGTTCCTGAACCACAGGCAGCCTGAGTTGTTTTTCCACCTCTTCGGTACTGTAACTGTGCCGGTTGATTTCCCGGTTATCGCAGGACGGATTGTGTATGAATACTTCTTCGTCATTCTCCCCTGCGAGCAGGTCAACATACCATACCTGAGGTTTTCCGGGCATAAACATCTGAATGGCCCTCGCCATAGCGAGTTTTCTATCACTGCATCCAAGCGCAGAATAATACGTCATATCCATCTGGTAGACTTCCGGATTCGTGCCATGAATCATCTTTCTTCTTCCACCACGTTCCTCCAGCCTGCCTACAAGTGCATCAACACGTTCATCCGGCAAGAGGCCCCTTGGATCCCGTATCGGAATGCCGTCATGGCATCCCAGCATGTTGACCGTCTGAATACCATTCCTCCGTATTTCCTCCGCCCAGGAATACAGAAAGCTCGCATCTCCCGTCTCCAAAGCATCCAGGATCAGTGCCGGAAGGAAATAATCATAAACCGGGCATCCCAGCCGGTGCAGTTTTTGAAAAGCTCCTGTACGATAGGAAGCATGTATCTCCGGGAGGACCTCGAGTCCATGAGAAATGGCCATTGTTTTCAGACGATCAAGAATGTTCCATGTTTCAGGCTCATTCATAAAGTTTTCACGTCCCTGTGCCTTGTGAAGCCTTGTGAATGCGTCCAGTCTAACCATCGACGCCCCATATTCCGCCAGCTTCGCAAGGGTCTGATCATACCATTTCCAGACCATGGGACTCTGTACATTGAGATCCATCTGCCCAAGATACCTCCTCCGCTCCTCAAGGAGGTTCACCACGGCTTCGCGGTATGTTTCAAATCCGCTGAAATCCATGTTTTCAGGACGGCATCCCTGTCTGAGCTGTGCATTGACTGACTTTGTCAGAGCCTGCGCGATGTCGTAGAAATGATCCGTCAAATCAAGAACATCGAATACCGTCAGCTCGGGATAGATGACTTCCTGATAGAAGGTATTCCAATAGGGCACATCCCGACCGTCAGGCAAACGTACCTTAAGAACTGGCAAACCGACCTTTCGCAGGTTTGCTGCAAGAAAGTACTCATTTCCCGGATGAATCACACCGTCCTCAGACGGCTCTCCGCAGTTCTTCCAGAATCTGTTCCAGTCAATAAAGAAATCGCGGTAAGGCGACTGATCTCCGTTTCTGAGAATATCCTGAAACTGAGGTGAAAGAACAGACAAATGATTCAGAATAAAATCAAAAGTAAGATCAATATGCATATCCCGCAGGGCATGGAGGTTTTCAATGGTTGCCAGAGACGGGCAAAGATCATAGGAAATAACTGAAAAGCCGCGGTCCAGGTCCGTATTAAACACGGTTGGCAGAATATAAAGAGAGTGGAAAACATCCTTCATTTCAGATTTTGTGAGGAATTGAAGCATACCGCTCATATTGTTCCCAATACTGTCCGGATATGCGTTCAGCATTGTTCCCTGATTCACGTGATCGTCTCCTTTTTCTGCATGGATTTCCGTTTTCAGCATGCCTGCACTTTTTTTCTAGTCCTATGCGCTTTCTGCACCCATATATGCTGCGCTGCTTCTCTCCCAATTCTCCGAATACCCGTGCTGCCGTGAAAGAAAATCACAGAAGCGTTTTCCGCCGGATGTTTTTCAGAACGAAATCCATTGTGATGTGCTATTTCCAAATTGTTTTCTTGGAATATTGTAACACAAAAAGTGTACCCTATCCATGGCAACATGAATCCATCTTTCTCTTCTTCAACAAGACGTGCTTCCTTTTTTCAAAGTTCTGTCTTTTTGATGGACCGAGGTCCCTGCATTACTCCGTGCGTCTTGCTTTTCTCCTGTTTTTCGGTATGATTTCTGTTATGTCATAGATGAAGGGATTGATGGAAATGATCTACACACGTCCGGTTCATTTCTATGAGTTGGATCAGATGGGAATTGTTCACCACGCCAATTACATCCATTTCTTTGAAGAAGCCCGCCTCGATGCCATGAGTCGATTGGGTTTCGGTTACGAGCGTCTGATGGACGCTGGACTTGCAAGCCCCGTCATGAATCTGTCCTGTGAATATCTGGCCCCTTCCCGATATCCCGATATTCTGGAAGTGCACATCCTGCTCAAGGAATATGACGGAGTTCGGTTCCGTTTTTCCTATCAAATCAAAAGACAGTCGGATTCCATGCTGATCTGCCGTGGAGAATCACAGCACTGTCTGATTGCCGGTTCCGGTCTTCCGGTGCGCATCCGCAGCCGCTACCCGGAAATTCATGCACTGATGCTCAAATGGCTCCAGGAAAACCCGACCGAGCTCACGCCCAACCCATAAAAACCTGTTTCATTTCGATCTTTACGAAGAAAGGTGCATCATGAAAAAAGACCTTTCCCTTGCATTTCATTATCTATCCAAACACATTGTACAATACCTGTTGGGGTTGCTGTCTCTTCTGCTGGTGGATTCAGTCATGACCCTGATTCCACGACTGACCGGACAGATTACAGACGGCCTGACCTATGGCGTATCCGTTGGAACGGCCACTGTCCCTATGACAATGTCGGATGTCACCCCCCTCGCCCTTCGTATCCTTCTGTGCGGCATTCTCGTCTCTCTGGGGCGTTTTGGCTGGCGTTATTTTCTTCTTGGAGCTTCCCGTTCCATAGAAAAAGAGATGCGCAATGATCTGTTTACGCATCTTGAAACGTTGTCCATGCGCTATTTCAACAGTCATAAGACCGGGGATCTGATGGCACATTTCACCAATGATCTCCAGTCCGTCCGGAATCTTATGGGTGGAACGGTCATCACGACGTTTGATGCTTCCGTCATGCTGATTATGGTACTCTATTCAATGTTCCGTTTTGTTCATCCGCGCCTGACGCTGTTTGCAGTACTGCCTATGGTTATCATCATTCTGGGATATGCTCGTTTCGCCAAAATCATGCGACGTCGTTTTCTGGAAAAGCAGGAGGCCTTTTCGGAACTTACAGATCATGTCCAGGAAACTGTCAGCGGTATCCGTGTGATCAAGGCATTTGTCCAGGAGCATTTTGAACTTGCAGCCTTTGCACGCAAAAACAAGAACACAAAAGAGAAAAACCTTGGTGTCGTCCGGCTGATCGCTCTTGCAATGCCTCTCCTGGATCTCATTATTGGCTTGTCCATGCTGATTTCCCTTCTTTACGGTGGTTATCTGACCATCGAAGGGAACATCACGGTAGGACAGTTTGTTGCTTTCAACAGCTATATCGGCATGCTTGTCTGGCCCATGATCGCGGTGGGTGAATGTGTTTCTTCAATGAGCCAGGGACTGGCAAGTCTTGGCAGAATCCATACCATTCTCCGAGAAATACCGGATATTTCAGACCGGCCTGACTGCCGCCGTGATATGGTCTCCCTGACCGGGAACATTTCTTTTAACCATCTTTCCTTTGCCTATCCAGACACCGATAACCGTTCGGTTCTAGAAGATATCACCGTTAGCATCCAGGCAGGTGAAACCCTTGCAATCGTTGGACGTACCGGCTGCGGGAAAACAACACTGGTAAGCCTCCTGGAACGCTTGTACGATGCTCCCGTTCCCGATATGGTCTGTATAGACGGGGTCCCGATCTCCCAGATTCCGCTGCAGGTCCTCCATGACCAGATCGCCTGTGTTCCGCAGGACAGTTTTCTTTTCTCCGACACCATTGAAAACAATATTGCTTTCGGCATGGATGCACCAGATCATGCTGCGATCGAATCTGCCGCGCGTGCTGCATGTCTTCACGACACCATTCTCAGTTTTCCAGAACAGTATCAGACCCGCATCGGCGAACGGGGAGTAACCATTTCAGGCGGGCAGAAGCAGAGGACGGCCATCGCGCGGGCACTTGTCCGCAATGCACCGATCCTTATCATGGACGACTCACTTTCTGCAGTGGATACTGACACCGAGGAACAGATTCTCCAACAGCTGCAGCAGCTGCGCAGGGGCAAAACCAATATTCTTATTGCCCATCGAATTTCCACAGTGCAGCATGCGGATCATATTCTGGTTCTGGATCATGGGCACGCTGCTGAATATGGAACCCATCAGGAACTGTTGGACCTGAATGGTATCTATCGTGATCTGTACAACCGGCAGCAGCTCGAAAAGCAGCTGCATCAGGATGGAGGTGACGGTGTATGAAGCATAATGACCGAAATCCGGATGTTCAATATGAAGGCAATGCACTTCTGCGACTTCTCGCATACATGAAACCGCATCTCTTTTCTTTTCTTCTTTGTCTTCTTCTT
>ONVN01000178.1 GCA_900321295.1 uncultured Eubacteriales bacterium | reverse complement strand
GGGGAAAGTCGTTGCTCATTTCATAGGGCAGCACGCCGCGGAGGTATTCCTCCACCGAAAGGGTGAGTACAGGGAGCAGAATTCCACCGGAAACCGTGAGACTCAGGTCACCGGGATACAGCGAACCGTTTCTGGAAAACCGCAGTCCGCCTTCCTTTGTGCCTGCATGACGGACCAGATGAATTTCGTTTCCGCACCGCATATGCAGGTCCCCGGCATACAGATAGATGGTATTGTCCCTGACTTGCAGCACCACTTCACTGGCGTCCTGAAGATAAAGAGAATATCCGGCACCTTCCAGCGTATAGCTGCCATCGAGGATGAGGTCCGCCCGGTCCGTCAGGGCAAGCCGTCTCAGACAGACACGGACGAGAGGTGCAGGATCATCCTTCAGTTCTGCATGTGCCGGACCCAGTGAGAAAAACAAGAGACAGCACAGAAGAAGAGAGAGAAACTTTTTCATATCAGACTTCCTTACGACTCCCTGGAATCCGATGCAGCCTGTTGCTGGCTGACATATGCTCCAGGCGAGAGATGGACGTATTTATGAAACACTTTGCAGAAATAGCTTTTGTTGGGATAACCGCACATTTCGGCGACTTCCTGCAGGGAATAGCGGTCTTCCTTCAGGAGTTTCCTTGCCAGCTGCATGCGGGCAGAGGTCAGGAAAACGGAGAAGGTCTCGCCGGTCTGTTCATGAAAGAGCCGACAGAAATAGGTCGGTGACAGGCCCAGGGAATGCGCCATGCGTTCCTGCGTGTAGGGGAGCGCCGGATTCTGAAGAATAACATTCAGGACATCCTCAATGTCATGTGCCGGGGCAGCCGAAGACGCATCCTCCAGAAGCCCCGAACAGGAGGAGAGCCAGCTGGTCAGGGCTTCCTCAGGACGGTGGGTGAGGAGGTCCATGGAAAGGTCTTCAGTGAGCCGGGAAACCGGGATTCCCGGATACTGGTGCCAGATGGCTTCCGCAGCCACAGGTACAAAGGCGGCGCAGAACACACCCGGGTCTTCTCTTCCTCGGAGAATCCCGCGGACGCATCCGGCGGCATGGTTGAACCGTCTGCGCCGGATATAGGCATGAAGGAGATCCCGGTAGCGGTGTGCTTCCCCGGGGGTGATCGGAGAAACGGAATTCCACCAGTCCGACATGGGGATGCAGTCCTGTGTCTTCCATCGCTCCGGCTCGTTGAATGCACCGCTGATCCGGAGCGTTCCTTCCCCTCTGAATTCCTTATGACAACGCTCAATCAGCGTATGCGCACACAGCCAGGCTGTCAGGTCACAATGGACAGGGGCGGCATAGGTGGTATGCGCCAGAAGAATGAAACAGCGGTCACGGCCGGAGGAGAATACATGAAAACAACGACCCGCAAGGGAAAAAACATCCGGAAGGATATCCGAAAAGCATGCGGCCTGCTCTGCAGAAAAGGCAGATTCAGGCTGCCATTCCATGACACGCCATGCATGGACCGGGAAGCGGGATTCAGGGACACACAGGGAGGCAGCCTGCGCAGGAAGCGCCGTACCGGAGACCTCTGGGCTGTAATTGTTCATCATCCTGCTCCTTTGCGTGCTGTTCGGGCGGGAAAGTTCCTATGCGGGGATATGCCTATTCTATCGTGTTTGACAGCATTTGAAAAGTGGCCGCACGTTTTTTATGTTCCGGGAAGAGGGCTTCCATACGAAAAAGCATCGCAGGACATGCATGGCTGCAGGTCTGCGATGTTTAGGGTGGCGTCTTTATGACGCCTGTGTCATTCCGGCAAAGAACCCCGGATCCGAGTGCAGAAGATGGCTTGTGCCGATCCGTTCCAGGATCACAAGGTGCAGGGAGGCGTTCAGATTTTTCTTGTCCATCTGCATGGCCTGCAGGAGCAGGCTTTCCTGAATCGGCGGCAGGGTATGGGGCAGGGAAAGCTGTTCCAGAAGACGACGCAGCCGTGCTGCGGTTCCTGGCTCGGTCAGGGATCGTGCCTCCGAAAGCTCCGTGATGATCTGCATGCCGACCGCGACGGCACAACCATGGGTGAGCCCCTCATAGTGCTGACAGGTTTCAATGGCATGACCGAGCGTATGCCCGAAGTTGAGAATCATGCGCAGACCGGTATCATGCTCATCCCGGGCAACAACATCGGCTTTATCCTGGATGCAGCTGGAGAGCACTGTATCCATCACCTGCATGATGCCCGGACGTCCGGATGCGGCCTGCTCTTCCAGAAGAGAAAACAGCGGTTCATCCATAATGCAGCCGTATTTGACGACCTCACCCAGTCCGTCGCGCCAGAACGTTTCAGGAAGCGTGTCCAGGACCGTGGGATCGCACAGGACAAGCGAAGGCTGGTGAAATGCACCGACCATGTTTTTTCCGAAGGGCATGTCCACGGCCACCTTGCCGCCGACGGATGAATCCACCTGGGCGAGCAGGGAGGTCGGGAGCTGGATCAGGCGGATGCCCCTGAGCCAGGTGGCGGCTGCAAAGCCTGCAAGGTCGCCGATCACACCGCCCCCCAGGGCGATGATCAGGTCGCTGCGCTGAATGCCGCTCTCGGCAAGGAAAGCATATAGTGAGGAGAGGGAGGAAAGGCTTTTGGTCTGCTCACCGTGGGGGAGAACCCGGGAAAAAGTCTGAAGCCCCGCAGCCTGGAGAGAGCCGGTCACAGTCTGAAGATACAGGGGAGCAACCTGATCGTCCGTGATCACAGCGGCTGCTCTTGCACCGCCAAGGGCGGCTGCATGCTGTCCGGTCCTGGAAAGAATACCCTTTCCGATCCGGACGTCGTAGGAACGCTCACCGAGGGGTACCGTTACTGTCTGCATGCTTATACCTCACGTCCTACCGCCTGGGCAATGAGGCGGATGTCCTTCATGATTTCATCAAAGGCAGATGGGGTAATGGACTGCTGGCCGTCACACAGGGCATGCTGGGGATCGTTGTGCACTTCAATCATGATTCCATCTGCACCGACCGCTACCGCAGCACGCGTCATGGGAGAGACCATCCAGCGTTTTCCGGTGCCGTGGCTGGGATCGACAAGAACGGGAAGGTGGGAGAGCTTCTTGACGACGGGCACGGCGGAAATGTCCACGGTATTGCGGGTATAGGTTTCAAAGGTACGGATGCCGCGCTCACATAGAATGACCTGCTCGTTCCCGCCGGCCATGATGTATTCGGCACTCATGAGCCATTCTTCAATGGTGGCGGAAAGGCCGCGCTTGAGCAGAACCGGCTTGCTGATCTTCCCCAGCTGCCGGAGCAGGTCAAAGTTCTGCATGTTCCTGGCTCCGACTTGGATACAGTCGACGTCATCGAGAAAGCGGTCGATGTCATAGGGCGACATGATTTCGGTGACGATCGGCAGGCCGCTGGCCGCGCGGGCTTCCTTGAGCAGTTCCAGACCTTCATATTTCAGCCCCTGGAAGGCGTAGGGGGACGTCCTTGGCTTGAAGGCACCGCCGCGCAGAATGCTGGCGCCGCTCTCCCGGACCGCCAGGGCAATCTCGGTGATCTGTTCACGGCTTTCCACGGAACAGGGACCGGCAATCATGGCCAGCTTTCTGCCGCCGACAAGGGCATCCCCGACCCGGACCACGGTGTTGTCGGGATGGAAAGAGCGGTTGGCCTTTTTATAGGGCTCTGCGACATGCATGATGCGGTCGACACAGTGATAGCTCTCGATCTGGGTCGGGTCCAGGCGGCTGGTGTCACCGATGAGGCCGAGGATGGTCAGATCTGTCCCTATGACCGGATTGATGACAACCGAAGCCATTTTCGAGATGGTTTCACTGAGCTGATCGATTTCTTTCTGGGATGTGCCCTGCTTGAGAACGATAATCATGAAACAGACTCCTTTCTCTCTGACGAAAAAAAACGGAAGCCCGCAGGGAGCTTCCGATGAAAATCCGCAAGAAATCCATCATGCGCGGACAGCCGTCTCCCCACCACGAAAACCCCATGCGTTCAGAACGCCGGGGAACGTAAAGGTAAAGGAGAAAGACATCGTCATGAAGGAATACCTCCGTCTTGAATGTATACAGCGATTATACCGACAGTTTCGTCTGCGTCAAGGCAGTGAACAGGAAAAGAACAAATGGATTATTCCTGTCTGTGCCTGGAGACCCATCTGCGCTGAACCCCGATAAAGACGGCCGACAGGAGCAGGGTTCCGGCAAGAATGAAGTACTGGAGCATTGTCAGGGGAACCAGGAAAAAGACATGACCGAAGAAGAGGAAAGCACAGGAAAGACCAGCTGCCATGGCCGCAATCAGGACGCTCCGGTAGAGATTCAGCGGCCAGGACACATAGAGGAGGGCCAGCAGACCGACACCGGCGGCGGAAAGGGTTGACATGGTACTGCCCGTCTGTGCGGACCATCCGAAGTTTTCCATGATCATGGCAAAACAGGCGCACAGGGTGACGCAGAGCGCACCGGGGGCAGCGTTCCGGATGATGGTCCGGAGGAAATGCCCGCGGATCCTGTCATGGTTGCCCTCAAGGGAAAGGAAGAAAGCGGGAATTCCGATGGTGAAGCTGGAGATCGCCGTCAGCTGGATGGGCTGGAAGGGATAGGTTGCAGGAAGGAAGATCAGGAGCAGCGTCAGGGCAAAGGAGTAAAGGGTCTTGATCAGGAAAAGGGAAGCCGAACGGGTGATGTTGTTCACCACGCGGCGGCCTTCACCCACAATGTCCGGAAGCACGGCAAAGTCGGAATTCACCAGGGTGATCTGGGCAGCCTTTCGGGCGGCGTCCGCACCGCTGGCCATGGCGATGGAACAGTCTGCTGCCTTCATGGCAGGAATATCGTTGACACCGTCTCCGGTCATGGCCACGTGATGGCCCTGGGCCTGCATGGCCTTGACCAGCTGGCGCTTCCGCTCCGGCGTCACACGGCCGAAGATGGTGCAGCGGACAGCGGCTTCGGCAAGCTCCTCATCGGTGAGTGTGCCAGTATCGACCCATTCGCCGTCAAGTCCGACCTGGGCCGCGGTAGCCTTTACGGTTCGCGGATCATCCCCGGAGATGATCTTGACTTCCACGTCCTGCTCATGGAAATAGGCCAGGGTGGTTGCGGCCTCCCTTCGGACTTCGTCCAGGAGAAGGATGAGCCCGAGAACACGGCCTGCAGGGGGAAGGACGCCTTCGGTCCAGCCTCTCCCTTCTGCCAGCAGAAGAACGCGGTAGCCCTGGGAGGCCAGGGTTTCACAGGCCGTCCGGATGCTGTCCTGATAGGTTTCCCTCAGGACAAAGGATGGTGCGCCAAGGATGAAGGTCCGGTCTCCGAAACGGGCAGCGGAACACTTGCGCTCCGAGGAGAAGGGAAGGACGCCGTCCGGGTGCATGTCCGCAGGCGTGACAGCCGAACGGATGGCGGAGAATGTGGGCGTATCGTCTTCGGGGAAGGCGGCGAGCATCATGGAAAGACCGGTTTTCAGTTCCTCTTCGGAGACTTCCTGGGGAACCAGCCGGTCCAGACGCATACGGCCGGTGGTCAGGGTGCCGGTCTTGTCCAGACAGAGGATGTCCGCGCGGGAGAGGGTTTCAATCCCGTAGAGTTCCTGCACCAGGGCACCTTTCCGTCCCAGACGGACAACACCGACTGCCAGGGCAACACTGGTCAGAAGGATCAGGCCTTCCGGAATCATGCCGACCATGGCCGCAACCGACTGGGGAACGGCTGCCTCCAGGGGACGCCCCTGGAAAAAGTACTGGCGGCAGAAGAGCAGGGCACCGGCGGGAATGAGGATCAGGCTGAGCAGATGCGTCAGATGCGTCAGATCCTTCATCAGGGCAGACTTCGGTGCATGGATTTTTCGGGCTATCTCCGTCAGCTTGGCAGCATAACTGCTGTTTCCCACGCACACGAGCTGAACGGTCAGCTGCCCCTGGGTGACGAAGGTGCCGGAAAGTACCCATTCGCCCGAATGCTTGGCGATATCATGGGATTCGCCGGTGAGCATGGACTCGTCGGCGGCACCGGTGCCGGAGAGCACGATGCCGTCTGCGGGAATCTGGTCTCCGCGCGAAAGAATCACCCGGTCACCTTCCACCAGCATTTCGGGCTGCAGACGTACCTCATGACCGTCCCGGACACAGGTGATCTGGGAAGGCTGCATGAGCTGAAGCTTTTTGACGGTGCTCCTTGCGCGAAGCTCCTGGACGGTGCCGATGACAGTGTTGGAAATCACGACGCCGAGAAAGAGCATATTGCGGTAGCTGTGAACGGAAACCAGACACAGCGCCAGGGCAATGTTCAGAAAGTTGAAGAAGGTAAACAGGTTGGACGAGAGAATCCCGAGAACAGACCTGGAGGCTGTATCCTTGGCGCGGTTGCCTTTTCCGGCTTTCTCCCTGGCCGCTGCTTCCGCGGAAGAGAGACCTTCCGGGGGCGTCTGCACAAAATCGGCAGGGGTTCCGCTCGGGATGACGAGAGATTCAGAAGTGTGGTTGATGCTGTGTTTCAATTGATTTTATCCTCCATCAGAGAGAAGCAAGGAACATTTCTCCGGCAATGCTGTCGGAAAAGCTGCGGAGAAGATCGTTTGCGGGCTTCCCATAGGTACAGTATCCGTTGCTGTCACAGCCGGCAGCCTCGGGATACAGGCGGGTTGCGGACCAGTCCCACCAGCCGGTTCCCCGGATAAAGGGAAACGCATGAAGGGCATCCAGAAAGGCTTTGTACCAGGCGGCCTGGGTTGCAGGATCCGTGCCGGTAACGTACCGCCAGTCATTGGGCCGCATTTCACTGCCCAGACGGGAAGGACATCCGCATTCCATGAACATGAAGGGTTTTGAAAAGGCGCGGGCCGTCTTTTCGATGCGCGTGAAATGCGTATGAAGCTGGTCAATGGGATAATACCCTGAGGACGAAATGACATCCACGGCATCCCACCAGGCAATATGGTCCTCCTGGAACTTGTCGCAGTTGTAGGTGATAGGTCCGTGGTAGAGGTTTCGGACGCTGGCAATCAGATGACGCCAGTCCGCTTCCCGGTGGTCCGTGCCGACCATCTCACAGCCGACGCAGAACAGGTCCGCGGCGTTCTCTTCCGCCATGGCGGCCACGCGGCATACGTGATCTTCCCAGGAAGCAAACCAGTCTTCCCAGCAGGGTTCGGTGGGAACGGATGGCTCAAAAAAGCGGATAAACGCCCTCCAGTAGCCGTCCCTGCAGTTGACCATGGCTTTGAGCAGGATGCGAAGGCCGAGTGCACGTGCATGTGCACATACCCTGCGGACATCCTCTTCGTCCATGACATCCGGACTGGAAGAAGTCATGGAGGTGGAGTAGGTGTGGTCCTGCCATGCGCAGACCGGGAGGATCAGGGCATTGCAGTGCGTGGTACGGACCAGCTCCTCCAGCGACCATTTCCAGCTCTGTCCACGGGTGAAGCCCTGCTTTTCACAAAAACCGAAGGTATAGGCATTCAGAAAAGGAAGCAGCGAAAGCGCATCTGCCACTGCAGACACCTCCTCAGGAAAAACGCGAAGGAATTGAAAACCATTTCCGAGAGTATGATTATATCAAAGGCGGGAGACTTGGCAAGCGTCAGTTGAGGAAAAGAGGATATCTTGAATTCCGCACTTCGATGCCGTATAATGCAGAAAACTGCGCAGAAAAAGGAGCGCAATGCATGTCATTGAAGGATTATTGTTTTGACGGACACCGCACGCTGAAGATGAAGGAAGCTGCCACGGATGCAGGTCAGGAAAAAGCCCGGAAGAAAGAACTGATTGCCCAGACGGCCGATAATATCGCCAAAGCTGCGATCCTTCAGGATAAACTGTATGCTGAACGGAAAGAAGGGCTCGTGATTGTTCTCCAGGCCAGGGATGCTGCCGGCAAGGACAGTCTGATCAAGAAGGTCTTTTCCGGACTGAATCCTGCTGCGCTTGAAGTGCATTCGTTCATTGCTCCGAATGCATGTGAACTCTGCCATGACTATCTGTGGCGGATTCATGCCGCACTTCCTGCAAGAGGGAAGATCGGACTGTTCAACAGAAGCCAGTATGAAGATGTGCTGGTGGTGAAGGTCCATCATATGGAGAAGGGATACCGTCTTCCCGCCCGATGCATTACGGATGATTTCTACACGAAACGCTACCGCCAGCTGTGCAACTGGGAAGAATATCTCTATGAGAACGGCTACCGGATGGTCAAGGTTTTCCTCAATGTCTCCAAGGAAACCCAGAGACAGCGTTTTCTTGAACGGATTGAAAGGGACGAAAAACACTGGAAACTGTCCACTGCAGATATGCAGGAGCGTGCGAACTGGGAAGCCTATGACAAGGTCTATGAAGACTGCATCAATGCAACCGGAACCGAGCATGCCCCGTGGTATGTACTCCCTGCAGACACAAAATGGTATGCGCGGTATCTCATGAGCCAGATTCTTCTGGATACGCTCACCGACATGAATCCGCAGTACCCGCCCCTTGATCCGGAGGAAGCAGCCAGGATTCCGGCGGTCATGGAGCAGCTTGAAGCAGACTGAATTTGTTGCAGGCAGCCAGGGCTGCCTGCTTTTTTCGGATTTCGGTAAGCGGCTTTGCAGCATGCACAAAAAAGAAAAAAGGAAGCGGTTGATGTATGAAAACCCTGATTCTGATCCTGATTGTTCTTCTGGCAGGATGGCATCTGTATTTCGGATACAGGGATTACAAAGCAGCAGAGAATCCCGTACCGCTGAATGTACTGGATGTTTATGACAGAAAGACCTACCGGAAATGGCAGGCCTATCACAAGGAGCATGTCCGTCTGAAGATCGTGGAACAGCTGGTTTCATCGGTGCTGCTCTATGTGCTCATCCGCCTGAATGTATTTGCGGGGATCGCCCCGGGAACCGGGGTCTATGGCCCGATGATTGTGGTGATCCTGTTTGATTCCATTCTTGAAAGCATTACCGGCGTCATCTTCAGTTACCTCAGCATGGGGATTGAGGAACGCTATGGCTTCAACAAAACAACCATGGACACCTTTGCGATGGATCAGCTGAAAGGGTTTCTGATCGGTGTGATTCTGAACCTTGCCCTCCTGTGTGCCTTTGCAGCCATTCACCGTGCCATGGGCGACTGGATTCTCGTGCTGTTTGCCGTTCTGATGCTTCTTCTGGTTCTCCTGATTTCCTTTCTGTTCCCATACCTCAGCTCGATTTTCAACAAGTTTACACCGTTGGAGGACGGAGAACTGCGTCAGAAACTGACGGAACTGCTGGAAAAACATGGCTACCATGTACGGGACATCACCGTCATGGATGCTTCACGGCGCACTTCCAAGTCCAATGCCTATTTCACCGGTTTTGGAAAAACCAAGACCATTGTCCTGTATGACAATCTGCTCAAGGCCCTGACGACCGAGGAAATCTGTGCCGTGTTTGCCCATGAGATGGGGCACGGCCTGCATAAGGATACGCTGAAGAGCCAGATCATGAACCTGGGAACGATTGCAGCGCTGGTTCTTCTCATGTGGCTGCATGCACGTACGCCGGGTTCCTGTGCCGCGTTTGGGTTCGCTTCCCTGAACTATGGCTTTATCTATATTCTGGTCGGGATTTACATGTCCATCTTTGAGATCGTGTACGGTATCCTGACAAGCAGGGCCCAGCGAAAGGCAGAATTCCGCGCGGATGCCCAGGCTGTGGATGAAGGCTATGGGGATGCCCTGGTGTCGGGACTGAAAAAGATTGCCAGGGAAGATTTTGCCTCCATTTCACCGGACCCGCTGATTGTGCGTCTGACGTATTCCCATCCGACCCTCTCCCAGCGCATCGGGGCGATTGAAAAGAGAAAGGCGGAAAAGCAGTGATGGAGCATGTACGGCTTGGAAGTACAGACCTGTCTGTTTCCAGAATCTGCCTTGGAACAGCGGACTTTGGCCTGAAAACCGGCAAACAGGCGGCGTTCGAGCTGCTGGATGCCTTTCATGACATGGGCGGCAACTTTCTGGATACGGCCAATGTTTACTGCAAATGGGTTCCCGGAAAGGGAAACTGTTCCGAACAGATCATCGGGGAATGGCTGAGGGATAGAAAACCGAAGGACATGGTGACAGCCACCAAGGGCGGACATTACAGCTTCCTGCGTCCCTGGGTCAGCCGGGTGACGGAGAAAACGGTCCGGCAGGACCTCGAGGAAAGCCTGGGTTCCCTGTCCAGGGACTGCATCGATTTTTACTGGCTCCACCGGGATAACGAAGCCCTTTCACCGGAAGAAATCTCGGACTTCATGAGCACGTTTGTCCGGGAAGGGAAAATCCGCTACTGGGGAATTTCCAACCTGACCGCAGCCCGGGCAGAAGCTTTTGGAAACAGGCTGCAGGGGATTTCCAATCAGTGGAGTCTGGCCCTGGAGAGCCGGAAAATGGCAGCCAGGAAGGACCAGACAACCATTCGTACAGATGCGGAAATGATCGAAGTCCTCCGAAAGCATGCGCTTCCTCTGGTTCCCTATACGTCCGGTGCCAATGGGTGTTTTGCTGCGATGGAAAAAGGCACGGCGTGCCACGGACTCTGGGATCATCCGGCCAACCGGCGGATCTTTGAAACCCTGCGGAAGTGGGCGGGAGAACTTGGGGTCAGCTGTTATGTGCTGGGGCAGGCCTGGCTGCTTGCGCAGCCCTTTGAGGTTTTCCCGATTGCTGCGGTTTCCCGGAGGGAACAGCTTCTGGACTTTGAAAGGATCTGTGCCCTGAAAATCCCGGAGACGTGTCTTGCGGAACTGGCCGAGGCCCTCTCTGAAGCGGAAAAAATGCTATAAAAAATGCCTGCAGCAAACGCTGCAGGCTGTTTCATTTGCAATCAGGTATCCAGATGGTCCTGGGCAACGGCGAGAACGCTCAGACCGTCATCGCCTGCATCCACCAGGAGGGTATCGCCCGGATGGACTTCTGCGGAAATGATTTTCCGGGCAATCAGGGTTTCCACATGGGACTGCAGATACCGTTTCAGGGGACGTGCACCAAAGACAGGATCAAATCCCTGGTCGATGACATAGGTCATGGCACGGTCCGTGAGTTCAACACGCAGCTTGCGGTCCTGCAGACGGCGGTTGAGATTCTCCAGCATCAGGCGCACAATCGAGCTGATCTGGTCACGGCTGAGCGGCTTGTAATAGACGATCTCATCGATACGGTTGAGGAATTCAGGACGGAAATGACTCCTGAGCATGCGGTCCACCTGGGAGCGGGCTTCGGGCGAAATCTCGCCGTCCCGGATGCCGTCCAGGATGAAATCGCTGCCGAGGTTGCTGGTCATGATGAGAATGGTGTTCTTGAAATCAACGGTTCTGCCCTGGGAGTCTGTGATCCGGCCGTCATCAAGGACCTGGAGAAGGACGTTGAAGACATCCGGATGCGCTTTCTCCACTTCGTCAAAGAGAACAACGGAGTAGGGATGACGGCGTACAGCTTCGGTCAGCTGACCGCCTTCATCGTACCCGACATATCCCGGAGGTGCGCCGATAAGACGGGACACACTGAATTTCTCCATGTATTCGGACATATCGATACGCACCATGTTCTTTTCGTCGTCGAACAGGGCCTGGGCGAGGGCTTTGGCGAGCTCTGTTTTGCCGACACCGGTGGGACCAAGGAACATGAAGCTGCCCAGGGGACGGTTCGGATCCTGAATGCCTGCACGGCTGCGGAGAATGGCCTCAGAGACTTTGCGGACGGCTTCATCCTGTCCGATGACCCGTTCATGCAGGACATCTTCCAGATGGAGGAGCTTTTCTCTTTCGCCTTCCATGAGCTTGGAAACGGGGATACCGGTCCATCGGCCGACTATTCTTGCAATCTCTTCGTCGGTAACACGGTCATGCAGGAGGCTGTCCTCACCGCGGGTTTTTTCGGCTCTGCCTTCTTCTTCTTCCAGTTCTTTCTTCAGACGGGGGAGTTCGCCGTATTTGAGCTCAGCGGCGCGGTTGAGATCATAGGTGCGTTCTGCCTTCTCAATTTCGGCATTGGTGTTCTCAATCTGTTCACGCAGTTTGTTGACCTTGCCGATGGCTTCCTTTTCGCCTTCCCACTTGGCCTTCATGGCGTTAAAGATATCACGCTGCTCAGCCAGCTCTTTCTGTACATGGGCAAGCTGCTCGCGGCTGAGATCATCCTCATCCTTCTTCAGAGCGGCCTCTTCGATTTCCAGCTGCATGATTCTGCGGCGGACATCATCAAGTTCGGTGGGGAGGGAATCGATCTCCGTGCGGATCATGGCGCAGGCTTCATCCACCAGGTCGATGGCCTTGTCCGGCAGGAAGCGGTCGGTGATGTAGCGGTTGGAAAGGGTTGCGGCGGCAATCAGTGCGTTATCCTGAATCTTGACGCCGTGGAATACCTCATAGCGCTCTTTGAGTCCGCGGAGAATGGCAATGGTGTCTTCCACCGTGGGTTCTTCCACCATGACGGGCTGGAACCTGCGCTCGAGGGCGGCATCCTTTTCAATGTATTCCCTGTACTCGTTGAGTGTCGTGGCACCGATGCAGTGAAGCTCGCCACGGGCCAGCATCGGCTTGAGCAGATTGCCCGCATCCATGGCGCCGTCTGCCTTACCGGCACCGACGATGGTGTGAAGCTCATCGATGAAGAGAAGGATACG
>ONVN01000440.1 GCA_900321295.1 uncultured Eubacteriales bacterium | reverse complement strand
TGCACAGATCCTTTGGTGCGGATGCTTTTGCCTGCGGCAGACTGACAATGGAAGAGAACTTCATGGAAGATGCCTACCCTGATCTGGCCCCGTACCTGGATGCGGTGGTTCCTCCGGGCGACTATATTGCGGAAAAGCATGCAGATTTTTATGCCGTTGCGTTTGACCGTAAGGGCAGAATGGGATGGAAATCCGCTACGATTCAGGATGATAATCCGGGATATAACGGAGCGCATATTGTTGAGGTCGTGACGGCGGATGCTCCCA
Source organism: uncultured Eubacteriales bacterium (assembly GCA_900321295.1). GTDB lineage: Bacteria > Bacillota > Clostridia > Christensenellales > Aristaeellaceae > UBA2943. The sequence goes on along the minus strand of ONVN01000440.1, from coordinate 2,292 downwards.
GGCCTTGTCTTGCCTATCTGCGGGATCTTGGAATATCCTATATTCTTGCAGACACGGTCTCAGAAGCGCTGATCAAGCTGAAGGATCGATTTGGTATTTGTCTGCTCCTGCTGGAAGGTGGAAGTGAGCTGAATGGGTCTTTCCTCCGGGAGGATCTGGTGGATGAGATCAGTCTGGTGCAGATACCGGTGATCTCTGATCCGAAAGCCAGACCGCTTTTTGGAAGCGTGCAGATGAGGGAAGCGAGACTTCTGTCCGATGAAATCTATGAGGATGGCTGCATTGCACTGCACTATGAAGTGCTCCATGGGTCATGAAACTTGTACAGCTGGCTTTCACAAAGAAGGCCGGCTGTTTTTAAGGGGTGAATGCATGCTTCCGCAATATGCATTGACAGATCTGTACAGAAAAGATACGGACCACCGAATACCGGATTTCCTGCTCGAGGCTGTGGATACAGGCATTCTGCAGCGCATCGGGCATATTGGCATGAACTGTGGGTGTGAATATACATCCTTTGAACGTTTTCGAAACGGAAGACACTATACACGGCTTTCCCATTCCCTTGGGGTCAGCATGATTGTCTGGAAACATACGGGCGATCCGGCCCAGGCGATGGCAGGCCTTCTGCATGATATTGCAACACCCGTCTTTGCCCATGTGATTGATTTCCTGAAAGGAGACTATCTGAAACAGGAGGCCACCGAAAAAGGCACTGCAGAGATGATCAGCCATTCACAGGAGCTGCAGAAGGTGCTGGAAAAATATGGACTGAAAACAGAGCAGGTCAGCAATTATCATCTCTACCCGATTGCAGACAATGAGTCTCCCTGTCTCTGTGCAGACCGGCTGGAATACACACTGGGCAACACGTATTTTTTTGAATATGCTTCGCTTGCGGAAATTGAGGAACTCTATGCGGATGTCCATGTTTGCAAGACAGAGGACGGGAAAGTGGAGCTTGTGTTTCAGCATCCTGAACAGGCAGAACGTTTCGGCTATCTTGGGCTGAAATGTTCCGAGGTGTATGTTTCGGACGAGGATCGGTATTCCATGCAGGCTCTCTCAGAAATCGTCGGCATGGCAATCCGCCAGCATGTGCTTTCCGAGAAAGACCTGTACGGAACAGAGGATAGGGTGACAGAAGTTCTGTCTTCATCGCCACAGACTCAAGCACAATGGAAATGGTTCTGCTGCCTGAACAGGATAGAACGCGCGGCAGAGCCTGGTGAGCATGGAAGATGGAGATGCATTAAGGCAAAAAAGCGATGCATTGATCCCTGGATAGAAAACGCAGGAAGGCTTTCCCGGATCAGTGCAAGATTTTCGGATGCACTGACAGCGTTTCAGAGCGCATCCCAGGAGGATTGGCTGAGAGGATATTCAGAAGGCAGGTGAGATCAATGTGGATCGAAGAAGCTGAATGGACCGAAGAGGTAAAAAACACGATGATCCGGCTCTCTGAAGACTGGGAAAGTGAGAAGAACTGCTGGGGATATCGGAAGAATACCTGGGATGACCTGAAGGATGAACAGGTGTTTCTTGCACGCAGCGAAAAAGAAATCCTTGGCTATCTGCTTGGACATCTGGAGACAATAGAACGAGGCTATGAAGCAATTCCCGGGGGAACACGTGTGTTTGAAGTCAGTGAACTGTATGTCATTCCGTCTGAACGTTCGAAAGGAATAGGAAAAGCATTGATGCAGACGGCAAAAAAGTATGCAGAGGGAAAGGCAGAGGCGATATTTCTTGTAACTGCGCCGCGCAATGCCCATGCAATCATGCATTTTTACCTGGATGAAGTGGGCATGGAAATGATCAGTGCAATCCTGTTTCAAAGACTTTCATAATAATCGTTCAGAAGGAAAACCCCAGCATCCGCTGCGATGCTGGGGTTTGATTGAAATTGCATACCACGGTTCTTCAGAAAACCTCGGGAATCAGGGTAAAGGCAAAGGTAAAGGAGGGCTCATCAAAACGGTATTTTTCCAGCAGGGCAGGTCCGCAGGAATTTGAACCGATGCCATTCTGTTTGTAGTCCAGGCTGAGAACGGTGCTTCCGCTGCGGACGAGCTCAAAGGCATGGGCTTTTTCTGTCAGTTCTTCCTTGGTATAGGGGGATACATTGAAGGAGAACGGGGTGTCACTTAGAGCACGGAGAGAGAGGCCGTTGCCGGAGATGGATACAGAGGAAACATCGTAATGACTGCCGTTTTCCTGAGGCTTCAGATAATCCTCGTGCATGTCGTTTACGTCGGCACAGAAGGTGCCGTGATAAGCTGCGTGATGCTT
>ONVN01000278.1 GCA_900321295.1 uncultured Eubacteriales bacterium | reverse complement strand
GTCATTACCGAACGCAGTGCGGAGACCCAGACGGGACGGGAAGGATGCCTGAGTCTCCCGAACCGGCAGGGAGTTGTTACACGTCCCATGCGGGTGAAAGTGCACGCTCAGGACAGGCACGGACGGCCGTTCGACCTTGAAGGTGAGGGCCTTCTGGCGAGAGCAATCTGCCATGAACTGGATCATCTGGACGGCCGACTGTATATTGACTGCATGGACCGTGAGCTGACTGAGGAAGAAATTGAGGGACATATTCCGGAGGATGATGCGACTTGAGGATTGTCTTTATGGGCACGCCGGATTTTGCGGTTCCCAGCCTGAAAGCACTTCTGGAATCCGGCTATGAGGTGGTCGGTGTTTTTACCCAGCCGGACCGCCCGAAGGGTAGGGGTAAAAAGCTGATGCCCAGTCCCGTGAAACAGGTTGCCCTGGAACACCAGATTCCGGTTTTCCAGCCGGAAAAAATCAGACGGGACGGAGTGGATGACTTGCAGCAGCTGCATCCTGACCTCTGTGTAACGGCAGCGTTCGGGCAGATTCTGTCTCAGGAAATACTGGATATTCCCGTTCTTGGAACCGTGAATGTTCATGCTTCCCTTCTCCCGAAACACCGGGGCAGTGCTCCGATTGCCTGGGCGATTCTACAGGGAGATCCGGAAATCGGGGTAACCACCATGATGACCAGCAGGGGGATTGATGATGGAGACATGCTTCTTCATTGCTCCATGCCCCGTCCGCTGGATGCGACCTGTGGAGAACTGACAGAGATCCTCAGCAGGGAAGGCGCAAAGCTTCTGATCGAGACGCTCCGGAAGATGGAAGACGGCACCTTGAAACGTATACCGCAGGACCATGCAAACATGACCTACGATCCCATGCTGAAAAAAGAAATGGGAACGATTGACTGGAATGCATCCGCTGACGAAATTGTCTGCCGTATTCTGGCCATGAATCCCTGGCCCGCCTGCTCCGTTCAGTACGGAGAGGAGCGGATCAAACTGCTCCGGGCGGAAGCGGTCAGCGATACTGGAATCCCTGGAAACATCCTGTATGCAGAACCGGATACCGGTCTTGTCATTGGATGTGGAAAAGGGGCCGTCTGTATTACACAGATGCAGGCTCCCGGCGGGAAACCGATGCATTCCCGGGATTACCTGCGCGGACATGCAATGCGAGTAGGAACCAGTCTTCAGGAAACAGCGGAAAACGCTTGATGTGAAAAGAAAGAGGAACAGGAATGGCCGACAACAGGCAGATCGAAAAGAAAGTCCAGGGAGACAACCGAAAGAGACCCGGGCAGGACGCAGAACACGGCAGGAACCGATATGCTCGGTCTGAAAACAGAACCGACGGCATGCACCGGGATGGAAAGAAAAATGGACCTGGTGCAAGAAGCCGCTCCTTCAGCGGCCAGGGAGGCGAAGGACATTCTGATGCATCCTCCGGCCGCGGCGTGCAGAACAGAAGACCAGGGGCTTCTTTCAGAAGCAGGGAAAACGGTTCCGATGCGAAGCATTCCCAGGCTTCCGCTCCCGTGAACCATGAGCGCGGCCGCTTTTCGGACAGAAGGCCTGCAGCTCCTGCAAGAGAAGGATACCGCGCCTTTGAACATCGCCCCCAGGTGAACCGTCCGGTGGAAGGACTCCCAAGCAGGCGCTCCGCGCTTAAGGTGGTGCGTGCTGTTACGGAAGACGGTGCGTGGGCTTCCACGGCATTGGATAAAGAACTGCAGAATGCCGGCCTCAATCCCAAGGACCGGCGCCTTGCGGCACGTCTGGCCTATGATACCCTTGACCGGCTGTATTATCTTGATGCAATTCTGAACCAGGTTATGGCAAAACCCGACACGGATATCCGTCTGCGGAATATTCTCCGGCTCGGCGCATGCCAGCTCCTTCTGGAAGACCATATTCCGGACAATGCAGCAACAGATACCGCAGTTGAACTCTGCCGTGAGATCGGACTGGATGGGCTTGCAGGTGTATGCAACGGGATTCTTCGAAATCTGATCCGCAGAAGAGAAGAACTGACGATCGAAGAAGAGAATCCTGTCAAACGGCTGTCCATTGTCTGCAGTGCTCCGGAGTTTCTGGTCCGCCAGCTGGCAGAAGATTATGGGATGGATGGCGCAGAACAGATTCTGAAGGCTTCCGGAAGGGATTCAGAGCTGACAATCCGGCCTAATCTCATGCGCCTGAAAGCCGAAGACTTTGAAAAGCTTCTGAGCAAAAAAGTCTGGGAGTGCGAGAAGGGTGAGTTGAGAGACAGTT
>ONVN01000241.1 GCA_900321295.1 uncultured Eubacteriales bacterium | reverse complement strand
GCCTTCGTTGAACTGGCTCCCGGCAAAGATGGCATGGTTCATATCTCCAAGCTGGCTGATCACCGCGTGGAAAAAGTGGAAGATGTTGTCAAGATCGGCGATGAACTTGAAGTCAAGGTAACTGAAATTGATGCTCAGGGCCGCATCAATCTGATCCGCAATGACATCGTATATCCCCAGCAGACAGAAGCCGCACGTCGTCCGGAAGGCAACTTCCGCAGCCGCCCTCCGCGCCGCGATGGCCGTGACAATAACAGTCACAATCAGCACACCTAAAACCCATTCGCAAAAGCCTGTGCACAGGCTTTTGCGTTTTCTTGTCGATGGAGGTTTCACTTGCCGAATCATATGATTTTTGAAACAGAAAAGGAACGGTGGGCACTCCCCAACGGTGTCCGTGTCATCGCAGAATCCCTGCCCTATCTTTCTTCTGTATCGGTAGGTGTCTGGATACACACCGGTTCCATTATGGAGAGTCCGCAGGAAGAGGGACTCTCCCATTTCATGGAACACATGGCCTTCAAAGGAACCACTTCCCGCTCAACCCTCCGCATCGCAGAAGAAACCGATCTGCTTGGCGGCCAGCTCAATGCCTGCACCACCAAGGATTACACCTGTTATTACAATAAAGTCATTTCCGAAGATCTGGAGCATGCCCTCGAGCTGATTGGTGATCTCGTTCTCCATCCTGCTTTGCTTGCGGAAGAAATGGCAAAAGAGCGCAGCGTAATCTGTGAAGAAATTGCCATGGACGAAGATGACCCGGAAAGTCATATCGGGGAGCTTCTCTGGCGTTCCCAATATAAAGGGACCTGCATGGAGCATCCGATTCTGGGCTCCCCCGATCAGATCAATGCATATAATACAGAAGATCTGCTCAGGTTCCGTGCCGCGCACTATACGCCTGACCGTTGTGTGATCGCGCTGTGCGGGCGTTATGATTCTGCTGTCCTGCGCCAGGCTGTTGAAAAAATATTCGGTAGCTGGCAGGGCACAAGTCCCAGTCTTTCCTTCGAGCCGGCCGCTCCTCTGGATGCACAGTGTGTCTGGTCCGAAAGGAATCTTGAACAGGTTCACCTTTCTCTCGGCTTTCCTGGGTATGCATATGGGGATTCCAACAATATTTCCATGGAAATGCTCTCTTCCATTCTCGGTTCCTCCGCTTCCGCCCGGCTGTTCCAGAGAATCCGTGAAGAGCTCGGACTTGCATACACTGTGTACAGTTATAACAGCCCCATCGAGTCCACCGGGACCTTCTGCCTTTATGCTGCCTCCTCGGAAAAATATGCGGCACAGGTCCTGGATGAAATGGAAGCACAGCTTCACAAGCTTGCCCGGGAAGGCATCACCGAACAGGAGTTCACACAGAACCGGCATATGCTGCGCATCAGTTTTCTCATGGGACTGGAAAGCCCGGGCTCCCGAATGATGTCCATGGGCCATGCCCTGTCCATTCTTTCCAGGGAATATACGCCTGCTTCCACGCTTCAGCGGATCGAAAACATTTCCAGGGAAGAGGTCGTGGAACTTGCCCGTAAACTCATTCAACATACACCCAGCCTCTGCGTCGTGGGAAAGCATGCTGAAAAACTCGCAGAAAGCTGGAATGCAAAGGCGGTGCCTGCCCATGAATGAAGCGGTGATCGGATTGGATATAGGTGATGTACGAATCGGTGTCGCTGTATCCGACCAGCTGAGGCTGATCGCCAATCCGCTGGAGGTCATCACACGGGTTGGCTGGGGCCCGGACACAAAGAAAATCCTTGCGGTCTGCGAGCAGTACAATACCCGAATCGTTGTCTCCGGGCTGCCCCTGAATATGGACGGTTCGGAAGGCTTCCAGGCCAAAAAGGTGAAAGATCTTTGTGCTCAGCTTGAAAAAAAGGGGCTGACCGTGTATTATCAGGACGAACGTCTGACGACGGTTACCGCTGAGGATGCGCTTCTGGAAAGCGGCATGCATCGCAGCGAACGCAAAAGCCACGTGGACAAGGTTGCAGCCGCTGTGATCCTTCAGACCTGGCTGGACGAACAGAACCTTATGAAAGAGAGGAACCCGCAATGAATGAAGCTCCTGAAATCCTGACCTTCCACGACGACGAGGGGAATCCTTGTGATTTCGAATATATTGGCACCGTCGAACATGAGGGCAGCTACTATCTGCTTCTCCATCCCGTCGAATCGGATACCAGTGCTGAGGAAGATGAGCTGGAAGTCATGATTCTGAAACTTACCAAAGACGAAAATGGACAGGATAGTTTTCTTACCGTCGAGGACCCGGATCTGTTCAATACACTGATTGAT
>ONVN01000238.1 GCA_900321295.1 uncultured Eubacteriales bacterium | reverse complement strand
TCTACACGAACGCACAGGGCGCTGTTGATGCCCTGAAGGCTGAGAATGTGGATCTCGTCATCGGTCTGTGCCATCTCGGCGTTGACGCTGAATCCGCAGCCAACGGTTACCGCTCCATCGACCTGCTGGCCAATGTCACCGGTGTGGACCTCGTCATCGACGGTCACTCCCACACGGTCATGTCTGCCGGCGAAAACGGTGAGCCCATTGTCTCCACCGGCACCAAGCTCCAGAACATCGGTGTCATCGTTATCAACAACGAAACCAAGGCTGTCGAAGACAAGTTCCTGGTCAGCACCAAGTACCTCACCAAGGATCCTGTGGTTCTTGCCAAGGCTCAGGCCATCATTGATGAAGTCGAAGCCAAGTATGGCGCTGTCTTCGCCACCACCGAAGTCCGCCTCAATGGCGACCGTGATCCCGGCAACCGTACCGAAGAAACAAACCTCGGCGATCTGATCACCGATGCTATGGTCTGGTCCGTTGTCAAGGAAGGCGGCATTGAGCAGGTTGAACCCAACGCTGTTGTCGGCATCACCAACGGCGGCGGCATCCGTGCCACCATCGAAGCCGGCGATATCACCATGAACAATGTCAACACCGTGCTGCCGTTCGGCAACACCGTTGCTGTTGTCTATGTGACCGGTGCTGAACTCCTCGAAGCCCTTGAAGCTTCCACCTTCAGCACGCCCACTGCAATCGGCGGCTATCCGCAGACCAGCGGCATCACCTGGACCATCGACACCACCGTCCCGTTTGAGCAGGGCGAAGTGTACGTGCTGGACGGCAAAGAGAGCAGCTACTATGCTCCTGCCGCAATCAAGCGTGTTACCATCACTGCCATCAACGGTGAGCCCTTCGACGAGAATGCCACCTATGCTGTAGTCACCAATAACTTCTGCGCAGCCGGCGGCGATACCTACAATGTCTTCGCAAAATCCACCTCCTCCTTCGACACGGGTATCCCGATGGATGAAGCGCTCATGGCTTACATCACCGAGGTCCTTGAAGGAAAGATCACTGCCGAAGCTTATGGCGAACCGCGCGGAGCTCAGACCCAGATCCGCTGATTCCTGTTCGTTTCCCCGGGCAGCCGTGAAAAATCACGGCTGTCCTTTTCTTGTCGTGTTTTCCGGGGGGCCCGCACCGGAGACCGTCGATCTCTGGCCCGTCCCTTTTTTCGGGCCATGCGTCTTTCGTTTTCTGCGCACATCGGGCCTATCTTCCGGAGACAGGATTTCCCTGTCCGCAGACAGGTCAAAGATACCCTTCTGTTTGCGCCGGCATGCATTGCCGGGCCGGACAGCGGTCCTTAGACCTTCCCCCTCACACGATCGGTGCGCATGGTGTTTTATCCCATCCGGCTGCCCATCGGGTTCGCATCCTGCTGTTCCCTTTTCCGTTCTTCCGGCATAGAAAAAGGGCGGAAATGAATTTCTCATCTCCGTCCAGGAAAAGCAGGTTCAGCCCTTGATGCCTGTTGAAGCAATTCCTTCCACAAGCGATTTCTGGAAGATCAGGAAGAGAATCGTTGCAGGAACAATGGAAAGGGTGGACATGGCCAGTGTGGAACCGATATCCGATCCAGAAGACGGATCGTTGAACAGCTGAAGGGCCAGGGACACAGGCCGCATGTTGGCACGGTTCACATAGAGCAGTGCAGAGAGGTAATCGTCCCATCTCCAGATAAAGGAGAAGATGGCCGAGGTCACCAGGGCCGGGATAATCAGCGGAAGAATGATGCGGAAGAAGGTGACGTAATAGGAGCAGCCATCGATCTTTGCCGCCTCATCCAGATCCTTCGGAATACCCCCGATAAAGTTCATGATCAGGTAAACAAAGAAGCCCTGAATCGCGAAGAAGTACGGGAGAATCATCGGAAAATAGGTGCCGACCCAGTTCAGATGACGATACCACATGAACTGAGGAATCATCAGAATTTGTGCCGGGAGCATCATGGTGGACAGCACCAGACCGAAAAGGATCTTCTTGCCCCGGAAATTCAGCCGCTGCAGTGCATAGGCCACAAACGCCGAGGAAAGCAGCGTGCCGAAGGTGCTGACAAATGCGATAAAGAAGGAATTCAGGAAGAAGGTTCCAAAAGTGTAGCCCATAAAGCCCTGCCAGCCGCGGGTATAGTTATCCAGCGTCCACACCGAAGGGATCAGCTGGCCTGCGGTAGGAAGAACATAATCCGTAGGCTTGAAGGAGCTCAGCACCATCCAGAGCAGGGGATAAATCATGATGATGCCGCCGATGGTCACCAGAATATGATAGACGACTTCTTTCCAAAGCTTTTTTTCTGTTTTCATACTTCCCCCTCCTCTCAGGCGTCATAGACCCATTTTTTACGGGACGTGAACAGAAGGAAGGTGACAATGGAAACAAGGATCAGCATGATCCAGGCCAGCGCCGACGCGTAGCCCATCTGGCTCTTGCCCTGGGCCGGGAACGCCTTATTGTACTGATACACCGTGTAGAACAGGGTGGAATTTCTCGGTTCACCGTTGGTGATCAGCTTGGACTGCGTGAAAGCCAGGAAGGAGTTGATCGTCTGCTGCACCAGGTTGAAGAAAATGGTGGGGGTCAGCAGAGGAAGCGTAACATTCCAGAAGCGCTTCGTTCCATTGGCTCCGTCAATGCTGGCTGCTTCATAGAGTTCCATGGGGATCTGTTTCAGGGATGAAAGGAAGATCAGCATGGAGGAGCCAAACTGCCAGACCGTGAGGACAATCAGAACCCAGATGGCGGTGCTTTCCTGGAACCAGTTGAAGGACGCCATGGAGGGGAAAATCGTCGAAAGAATGGAGTTCAGGGTACCGTTGGATTCGAACATTCTGCGCCACAGAATCGCAACGGCAACGGATCCGCCGATAATGGAAGGAAGATAGAAGACTGCACGGTAGAATCCGACGGCTTTGCTCTCATGATTGAGGATCAGAGCAACAATCAGTGCAAAGATGACCTTCAGCGGTGTTCCGACCAGGGCATAATAGCACGTTACACCCAGCGCCTTCGTGAAGACCTTGTCTTTGGTAAAGATCCTGATATAGTTGTCCAGGCCTATAAATTCCGGTGCATTCTGAATGTCATACTTGCAGAAAGAATAGTACAGGGAAAGCGCCATGGGAATCAGCATGAACATCAGAAAACCGATAATAAACGGCAGACTGAAGATAATGCCCGCTGTTGATTCCTTGTTCAGCCATGCGTTAAAGGAGCTGCGCCCTTTCCTGATTGCTGAGGTGGACAAGTCATTCTCCCCCTTTTCATCATTTGATAAAGGAGAGCGGTAAGACCGCTCTCCTCTCGTGCATTACCGGAAGATGAACCGATCAATAGCTTGCCGCAATGTCATTGATGGAATCGACAAAGTCAGCGCCGGCTTCCTCAGCTGTAATGGACGCATTCTTCAGCAGGACTTCATCGGACAGGCGCTTGACGACTTCGTCATTCGCAGTGCCGGAATAGCTGGGCAGCGGAGGGAAGATCGGAGAAGAATTCTTTTCAACGTGAGCAAGATATTCAACGACGAGACCATAGGTCGGATCGATCTTGTTGACGTCTTCAGCAATGGCAGCAGCGACTTCGCTGTTGGCAGGAACGCCGCGCTCGGCCTGGAGGAGGGTGTTGGCCTTCGGATCGTTGATCAGGTAGTTCAGAACGGCAACGGCAAGGTCAGGATTCTTGGTGTCGGTGGTCACAGAGAAGAACTGGCTGGGCTTCATGTAGTTGGAAGCCACCGGATCCTTGCTCGGCCATGCACCGATGCCCAGCTCGATGCCGTCAGCCGTTGCGGCCTTCTGGAAAGCAGCGATCTGGTTGGAGAAAGCCATGGCGCACCAGGTGCGGACATCGGGGGTTGCACCGAAGACCATGGGGTTCTGAGCGATATCATTGACATTGACGTTGGCAATCTGGTCGGTATTGAACATCCAGCCTTCGGCAACGCCGTCAAGAACGGTCTTATAGAAACCGGCAGCTTCTTCAGCAGACATCGTGACGCCTTCTGCTGCATACAGGGCCTGATGGCCAAGGCTGCGGGCATAATAGGCGATGGGGTTTTCAGAGTTGCCGTTTGCGAAGACAACGCCGATGCCCTTTGCTTCGTAAATCTTTCTGGAGATGTCGACGAATTCATCCCAGGTCAGATTGATCGGCACTTCGATGCCGAGTTCATCGGTCAGGGTCTTGTTGTACAGCATAGCGGGAGCATTCACGCCTGCGCAGACAGCATAGATGCCGTCGCCGACTTTGCCCGTGTCAATAATGCTCTGGGGAACCTTGCTCAGGTCCAGTGCACCGCTCTCAACATAGGGGGTCAGGTCCAGCAGATCGCCGGCTTCCACCCACTGCTCGATGAAAGCATAGTCCTGCTGCATCAGATCGGGCAGGTCGTTGTTGGCAGCATAGGTGCTCATCAGGGACCAGTAGTTGGTCCAGTTCTGGGCATTGGGGTTGAAGGTAACATTCGGATAGTTCTCGGTAAAGAAGTCAAGTGCTTTCTTGGTGACTTCGTCACGAACCTGATTGCCCCACCAGCCGAAACCAAGCTCGATGTTCCCGGCAGAGGCAGGATCATAGGTGCCAACAACCAGACCGTCAGCGAAAGAAACCGCTGATACAGCCAGCAGAGACAGACAAAGGATCAAAGCAAGAATCTTTTTCATACAACGTTCCTCCTGTATTAATAAGAACACTCTGTTCTTTTTCATAATTATATCTACCGTTTTGACCATGTCAATAGGATTCTTCCGTTTTTCCCGGATCCGGCTGCGCTGTGGTTTTCCGGGATGATGTATATCACATAGCATCTCCGGGGAGACTTCTTCCGGACGCGCATGGAAAAAGGCCGGGATCCGGATGCTTCCGGTCCCGGCCCTTTCCCGCATGGGCTGCATTCTCTTTGATTTCCTTCATCATTCCGTGTAAATGACATCCGTCACTTCATTGGTGATGACGATAAAGGTCTTTCCACGCTTGAACTCCAGCTCGGAT
>ONVN01000179.1 GCA_900321295.1 uncultured Eubacteriales bacterium | reverse complement strand
GCTCCGGCTTTTCCATAATCACATGACCATTGAACCGGTCATCGAGATCTTCGGCAGGTATGACGGAAAGACGATCGCGGAAATGCGGGACGTGATTTTCAGAAACTTTGCGGCATCCGGGAATTACGGAATGATCTTTACCCTGATGATGGATTTTGACATGCCCTCCGAATGGGAATACCTGGAGCATATCAAAAAGATCTTTGAACCGTACGGGACCGAATTCTATTATGTTGAACTGATTGCACCACAAGAGATCAGACTTCAGCGGAATGTCACCGAGAACCGCCTCAGGAACAAGCCTTCCAAGAGGGATATCGAGACGTCAAATCAGCGCCTGCTGAACGATGACAGCAACCACCGGTGTGTGAGCCGAGAGGGTGAGATCACGTTTGAAAACTACCTGCGGATCGAAAACGCTGACAAGAGACCTGAAACCGTTGCCCGTATGATCAAAGAGGCATTCAGCCTGTAGTCCCGGAATCTGCCTTTGATGGAGGATGCACATGAAAAATGGGATCATCATAAGAAATGCAGTAAAAGAAGATGTCCGGCAGATCGCTGAGATTCTTGTGGAAGACTGGCAAAAGGCATATCGCGGGATTCTGGAGAATACTTTCCTGGATTCCATGAATGCGGACCAGCGATATGCGATCGAAGTCAAACGATATCAGAAATATGTCGTTGCTGCGGAAGGCGATGAGATTCTGGGCTATGCCTGGCTGGAGACGGCAGAAGACGGGACGGCAGACTGTGAAGTCGTCGCCCTGTATGTCCGGTACGCAAAGAGAAAAATGGGGACAGGCAGGCTCTTGTTTCAATATGCGGTGAAGTATTTTAGGGAATCCGGAAAGAAAAAAATGATCATATGGTGCCTGAAAGAAAATGTCGAATCAAGAAAGTTCTATGAAAAAATGGGAGGAAAAGAGTTCCGGACCGGTTCGCATAACTGGGGCGGTAAGGATTATGACATGATTTCTTACCTGTATGATTTAGGATAAGCCTCCCGCCGGTGAAAACGGGAAACCGGATGTTTCCGATTCTCCGGGGATGGACACCAGGACATATTCCGTTGTATGAATGTACCGGAAAAAAAGAAGGCCCGGTACAGAAGGAGAAGATGTATGTTCAGAAAAACAACGGCTTTGTTCCTGGCAGTTTCGCTTATGATTGTTTCTGTTTCCGCAGCTTCTGCATCCGGAAGCGGCCTGTTTCATGAAATGATGGAGACGGAATATACCGACGAACGTCTTGAGGTGCTGGAGAAGGTGGCAGATACGATTTCGGTGTCCAGGACGGAGGATTCCGTGACCGTTGAGGTGAGCCAGGCTTACTATGAAGGGAACCGTGTTTATATCTCCTACCGGGCAAGCGGACCGATCTTTGAGCAGGACGGCCTGGAGCTGGAGGATGGCTCGTATGCTGATATTACTGGGGGCGGAAGCGTCCTCAGGGAAGATGGTTCGGTCATCGGGTGGAAAGAGTGTATTGTCCCGGAAAGCGAACTGGCAGAGGTCCAGACTTTTTGTCTGGTTTACAGAAATCCTGACAGTGAAGAAAAAAGAGCATTGAAGTTTACCCTGGAGCATCATGCATATGACCGGTATCTGGAGGGCATTTCGCCGTCGGAAGCCTACCAGGCCCGGGCTATCCTGTACACGGGAAAGGTGGATCTGAAGGGGATTGTCATGATGACGTGTCCGGAGCAGGCGGCAAGCTGGCTTGCATGGCAGGAAGGGGAAGAAGCAGACGGAACGGATGTCATTGTCTGCTGGAACCTGTATCAGAAGGACGAGCTTGTTTCTGCGGATCTGTTCGGGGCGACGGCGGTCCATGGCACCGAGAAATTGACTTTTGGGGTGATGTTTCCCTTTATGGAGGATCTCAGCGGCCTGAAGCTTGTTCCCGAATACAGCGAAGCCGGTGAAAAACCGGAGGAAGCCATCGCGCTTGAGCCGATGCTTTGGGACTGATGGCAGAAAAAAAGCCGGCAGTCATCTGCCAAGTCCCGCCCAGTTATCAGAACCAGGGGACAAAAGAAAGATTGCAGAAAGCAGTTGGATGCACAGACGTTTCATGATAGAACATGCTGAAGCGCACGTTCTGTGAATGACATACCATAGGAAACCGGATGTGAGCGGATAGACGGCAAAGGAGTGAAAGGACGTTGCAGTATCTGAGATCCTTTATCTTCCCGGGGGAAGAAGCAGAAACTGACTTCATGTTTAGTCTGAAAACCACTTTTGACCAGTCGGTATATCCGTACCGGATTCTCCCGAAGGCAGGTCTGGACAGGATTGTTTTCCGTCCGGTGACGATTCTTTACGGAGGAAACGGCAGCGGGAAGAGTACGGCTCTGAATATCATTGCAGAAAAACTTCATCTGAAACGAAACAGCGTCTATAACCGTTCCCGTTTTTTTGAAGACTTCGTGAATCGGTGCGAAGCTGTGCTGGACGAGGAAATCCCGGAAGGAAGCCGGATTCTTACCAGTGATGATGTGTTTGACATGATGCTGGATATCCGGTCCCTCAATGAAGGCATTGACCGGAAACGGGAGAACCTTGCAGAGGAATATTATGCGCTGAAACAGGAGAAATTCCAGCTTCATTCACTGGATGATCTGGAACATCTCCATCGGATCAACGATGCCAGAAGAAAAACCTACAGCCGGTTTATCGCGGGTGAGTCAGGTGAGAGCCTCAGGGAACAGTCCAACGGGGAAAGCGCACTCATGTATTTCCGGAACCGGATTGAAATGGACACCCTGTGTCTTCTGGATGAGCCGGAGAACAGCCTGAGCCCGGAAAACCAGATGATCCTGGCGGACTTCCTGATGGAATCTGTCCGGTACTGCGGCAACCAGCTGGTCATCAGCACCCATTCCCCCTTTCTGCTGGCGTTTCCCGGGGCGGAAATCATCGACCTGGATGAGCATTCCCGGGTGGTGGACAGCTGGACGGAACTGAAAAACCCGCGGCTGTATTTCGATTTCTTTCAAAAGCATGCAGCGGAGTTTGAACAGAGGGACTGAACGAAAGACGCTGCCTGCAGCGGGACACAGGGCAGAAGACGCTCCTGTTGATGCGGGGACAGTGCCGGTCCACGAAAAAACCTGCCCCATGCCCGGGAGACCTGGAGCAGGGGACAGGCTGAAAAAGGAGGAAACAGGATCCGGGAATGCCGGAGTATCAGTACATGGCGCGCCAGTAGGCTTCCACATCCTCCCGGGTTCCGGCAAAGGGCCCGGGGGTTTCCATTTTCAGGGACACGCAGGCAGTGGCATAGCGCAGGGCTTCCTTCAGGTCTGCACCGAGGGCACGCATGGCGATATAGCTGCCGAAAACGGTGTCCCCGCGTCCGGTACGGCCGCTCAGATTGCGGGAACGGACCGGGAAGACTTCCATTGTCTTTCCGTCGAAGGCGAGCATTTCCGTGTTGTAGGAAATGAGGACTTCCGGTACACCCCAGGCGATCAGCTGGCGGGCCGCAGCAGCACGGTCGGAAAGCCCCGTCAGGATTTCCGCTTCGGCAGCATCGGTCTTCAGGATATCGAAGTAGGGGAGATATTTCCGCTTCTCGGACCAGTCATGGAAAACCAGTTTCCCGTCTTCGTTGCAGCGCAGAAATCCCTGAATGTCCGCAGTCAGCTTTCCCTGGCCTTTGAGTGCTTCCAGCAGTTCATTGGGGAAGTCGCCGTAGAGAAGGCCGGCCAGATGGGTCATTTTCCGGGAAATCGGCGGGATTTCCCCCGGCACAACCGGATCCGACTGGCGGGGGCAGGAGGCTTTCCGCCGCTCGCGGTCCGCGGTAAAGTACTCATTGCGCATCTCCGTGGTGTACCGGGAGGGCAGGATCATGCGGTCCTCCTCCGGCAGACGGAAGGCACGGAGCACTTCCGTATCTTCCGGGGCAGCCTTGACGGCGGCGAATACTTTCGCGCCGGTGGCCGCTGCAGCGGGGGTGCAGAAGGTGACGGCACCACCGACAATGCGGCTTTCCTCACCGGTGTAGTCGATGTTCACATCCCGGGTTGCCGGCCCGAGGATCATCAGGTCATAGTTTTTCATGCATTCTCCTCCGGAAAAGATCCGGGGCCTGCGGAGCGTCCCGCATGCCCCGGATTCTTTCATGTGTACTGTGTACCTTTTCCGAGCACCATGGCCTCATAGGCCCTGCGCACTTTCTCATAGTTGCCGTCACGGTCGAGGGCCACGCCGCGTCCGACACCGTCCACAATGATGCCCCGTCCGATCCGGTCCAGTTCACCTTCGAGCTCCTTGAGCAGGTCCGGTGCGCTGCCCGGTGCGGTGCTGCGTCCGTCGAAGATGATGTGCAGGAAGACGGTGAGGCCCTCCGCCATCTCCGTGAGCATGAGCGGGTAATCAATACAGCCATGGCTGGACTTATGAGTCAGGTAGGCGATGAGGTGCAGGTCATGCCCGGAGGCACGTGCATCCTCGATGGCCTTGAGGAAGACCGGGTTGTGACGGAAGGAGCCGCTGTGGATGGCATGGTCCATGCGCACGTCATCCTGCTCCACCACACGGCCTGCACCGAGGTTGGAGTGCCCGGCCTCGGAGTTTCCGGGCTTGCCGTCCTGCAGTCCGACATTCTCGCCGGAGGCCTTCAGGCGGCTGTTGGGCCACTGCTCAAGCAGGGCATCCCAGGCGGAGGTTTCCGCCAGGAAGATGGCGTCGTTGTCATCGTGGCTTCCGTACCCCCAGCCATCAAGAATGATGAGCATGACCTTTTTTCCATGGACACTGCCCTTTTCCAAGAGGCTGCTTCCCGTCATCTCGGAAGGCTGTTCAAGACTCATCAGGGAAAGCACGGTCGGCGCCACATCACCAAGACTGCCGTCCCGGAGGGTTACGGGCCGTTTCTCCGGATCCAGGAGAATGAAGGGCACAAGGTTTGTCGTGTGGGCTACATGGGGCTTGCCGGCCTCTGTCCGGAGGGTTTCAATGTTTCCGTGGTCGGCGGTGACGCATACGATATATCCCTGCTCAAGGGCATGGTTCGCAACCTTTGACACGGTTTCGCTGATCACGTGGCATGCCTGCAGTTTGGCTTCAGCATTCGAAGTGTGTCCGATGACGTCGCCGTTGGCAAAATTGGTCAGGATAAAGTCATAGCCTGTGTCGGCGGCAGCCATCACCCGTTCGGAGACCTCCGGCAGGCTCAGCTCCGGTTTCTGATCGAAGGGAATGCCCTTGGGCGAGGGGATGCGGACATCGTCCTCTCCGGGGAAGGGCTGGTTTTCCCCGCCGTTGAAGAAGAAGGTGACATGGGCGTATTTTTCAGACTCGGCGCAGTGGAACTGGCGCAGTCCCGCCTCGCTGATCACCTGGGCCAGGGGCTTCACCACCTTTTCCGGGGCGAAGGCGATGGGCAGGTGTTTGAATTTCTCATGATACATCGTCATGATGACGAATTCGAGGTGCTTCAGATAATCCCTCGGGAAGCGGTCAAAGTCCTCTTCGGCAAAGGCCTCGGTCAGCTCGATTTCTCTTTCCCCGCGGCGGCAGCAGAAAATGACGGAGTCGCCGTCCTGAATTCTGCCCACGGGTTTTCCGTTTTCATCCACGCGAACCATGGGCTCCAGGGAATAATCGGTTTCTCCCCGGGCATAGGCAGCTTCCACCGCCCTGGCCAGGGCCAGGCCGCCGCGATCCTCAGAATGCAGCATGCGTATTCCTCCTGTGCTTCTCATCTGGGCGGAAACAGGTCCAGAAGCTGAGAAAAATGTGTAATGAAATGATCCGGCCGGTTTTCATCGGTCACGGTCTGCGGTTTCTTTCCGGGATACTGGACGGCAACGGTCATGCCGAGGCCTGCGGCCTTGGCGCCAACAATGTCCCGGTTCAGGTTGTCGCCCACATAGCAGGTGTTTTCCGGACGGCTTCCGCATTCCTCCAGCGCATAGTAGTAGATCGCAGGGTGCGGTTTGCGGATGAGGCAGACAGAAGACTGCTGCACGGTTTTGAAATAGGGCCTGAGCTGGTCCCGGTCCAGCCAGTCATCGACTTCCTCGGTCCCGACCAGGTCACTGACAATGCCCAGGGTGTATCCGCGATGGTACAGTTCCTTGATGGTCTCAATGCCGCCGTCCGTGACGACGCGCTCCCCCTTGGTTTTGCGGTAGGCCCAGGTCAGCTCATCGGCAGCGGCTTCCACGCGTTCCCGGGGCAGATCGTAGGCCAGCCAGCGGGTCCACAGGACCTTTACCGGCGCTTCGCAGTAGAAAGTGAGAGCCCATTCACGGTATTTGTCATAGCGGGGCTCGATGACTTCGTGGTAGAAAGTGTCCGGGTCGGCTTCCACCCCAAGCAGGTCGCAGATGCGCTTCCTGGCGGCATGGCTGTAAGCTTCATCCTTCCGGATCACCCGGAAGGTATCGCCCAGGTCCACGAAAATGGTATCAATCATGCCTGTCCGCCTCCTTTCTGCAGAATCGGCAGGTCCAGGGCATCGATGAAACGATGAATGATGTAATCTGGGCGGTTTTCCTCGGTGAGAGTCTTTTTCGCGAGCTTTTCAGGGCTGATGAACAGGATGTTCGCCCCGATGCCGGCGCGCTTGGCACCGGTGATGTCCCGGTTCAGGTTATCGGCAATGGAAGCGCATTCCTGAGGTTCCAGGCCCAGTTCCCTGCAGCCCATCCAGTACATTTCCGGGTCCGGCTTGCGGATATGGCAGATGGAGGAGAGGATGACGGTGTCAAAATACTTCTCCAGGCCGTCCTTCCGGAGCCAGTCCTGGATTTCGGTCTCGCCGATGAGATTGGAGATGATGCCCAGGCGGAAACCGCGTGCATGCAGGGTCTGAATGACTTCAAGGCCGCCCTCCACGACGCGGCGCAGGCCTTTCACCTGGCGGTACTGGTAGGTCATCTCATGGCAGATGGCCTGCAGTTTTTCTTCAGGGAGTTCCGGGAGAAGCCACTTCGCCCAGAGCTCGTAGTCCCCGGACTCCTTGTTTTCGCCGAGGGCCCAGGGCCGGTACTGTTCGTCATAGATTTTGTCAATTCGCCGGAGAAAGGCTTCCGGGTCGTTCTCGCCGGCCAGCTCGGCCATGCGCCGCGCGGCAGCTGCCTGATGCTCCGGGGCGGGATCACAGATGCGCAGCGTGCCGCCCAGGTCAAAGAATACGCCTCGGATCATGGCCGATTACCTCCTGTCGGGGAAAAGGTCCAGAAGCTCCGGAATGGAACGGATACGGCAGGTGGGCTGCCGGGTGGGTTTCTTGCCTTCCCGGTCGGCGGTACCGGCGTCCTCAAAGAGCACCATGCAGCCGAAACCGGCATCGAGTGCACCTTCCACATCGCGCACGGGATTGTCGCCCACATAGGCGCAGGTTTCGGGCTCGGAACCGATGCAGCGTGCGGAGAGCTGGTAGATGGCGGGATCCGGCTTGCGCAGACGGACCTTGGAGGAAAGAATGACGGTCTGGAAGCAGTCGGCGACTTCCGCTTCACACATCCAGTCCGGGATTTCCGTTTCGGTGATGGTGTTGGCAATGATGCCCAGCTTGTAGCCGCGTTTCTTCAGCTCCCGGAGGGTTTCAGGGGTGCCCTCATGGGCGACGCGCCGCCCGTCATGGTCACGCCACAGGCGGGTGAGCCGGGGGGCATAGGGGGCAATGCGGTTGGCGGGGTATTCCGGGAGCAGGTACTGGAGCCAGAGCTCCATTTCGCTGACATCCAGAAGACGGGTCTTGGCCAGCTTACGGTAAGCTTTCCAGTTCTTTTCCAGCTTGGCAAAAAACACATCGTGGGGCTCATTGGCACCTACCAGCTGCATGAGTTCGCGCTCCGCATCCGCGGCAAACTCCGGGTCTTCCACCACATAGCGCAGGGTCGCACCGACATCAAAGAAAATGGTATCAATGTTTTTGAACGTCATGGTCAGCACCTCGCATTTTCAGTCCGGATGATTCCGGGAATTTCAGACAGGTCGGTAATGTTGTAGTCCGGATGTACGCCGAGTTCTGCAAGTCCCTTGTCCCGCTTTGCGGCCGTCGGGCTGTAGATCTGGATAGCCAGGCGCCAGCCGGCGTTCCGTACGCCGCGGACGTCCCGGGAGAGGGTGTCGCCTACATAGGCCATTTCCTCCGGCTGCAGGTGCATCTGCTGCTCCGCCAGACGGAAGATGGCAGGATCGGGCTTCCGGATCCCCGTTCCGGCGGAAGAGAGCACGCATTCAAAATAGTCCGTAAGTCCGTATTCCGCTACGAAGTGGGGGATGATGGTTCTGGAGAGAATGTTGGAGATGAGCCCCAGCCGGATCCCCATGCCCTGCAGTTCCTTGAAGGTGGAGACAATATGGGGGCGGCGCAGGTTGCACACCCGCTCGTAATCGTACAGAAAGCTCAGTTCCTCGGAGATGGGGGCCAGTGTCTCCCGGTCCAGATGCAGGTCCCGCAGATAGTAATCGGTCCATACCGTTTCCGGCGGAAGCTCCCGCAGGCTGCCTTCCACGTCATGCTTGTAGATCTCAGCGTTGATGCCCAGCATCCGGGACATCTCTTCCGGGGAGATGTCCACGCTGATTCCATATTCGGAGAGCCGGGAGATCAGCCGGCGGGCAAACCAGATTTTCCTCTCTTCGGTGGTGGAGCATACATGCAGCGTTCCACCCAGGTCAAACAGGACAGCCTGGATCACGCATATCCCTCCTTTTTCAGAATCGCAAACGTTTTCGCACCTTCATCTTAACGTTTTCAGAACCATTTGTCAAACGTCATGAAACCGATTTTTCTGTGTCCGCAAAGGATTTCCGGCACTTTTGCGGAGGATTCCGAAAGCTTTCCGAAAGGCAGGCGCTTTTTTTGCGCTCCAGGGAACGCAGCCTCTGCGAAAGGCCGGTTCCCGGTTTATTTCTTGCCGCCGGAAAATATTTATGATAAAATACAGGCGAAAATCTGAACGCAAATTTTGCGTCAGGGGGCGTTTCAGTTGAAACAGGTCACCATCAAGGATATCGCCAAAGCAGCCGGGGTATCCTATTCCACTGTATCCCGTTCCCTGACGGGAAGCCCGGAAATCAGTGAGAAGACCCGTCAGCGCATTCTGGAATTATGCCGGGAAATGAATTACACCGCCAACACCGTGGCCCGCTCCATGGTGATGAAAAGCACCAAGCTCCTGGGACTGATTGTCACGGACATCTCCAATCCCTTCATGTCTGAACTGGCCTATTACATTGACGGCCAGACCCGGGACCGGGGATACAACATTGTCCTGTGCAACTCCCTGAGAAGTCTTGAACAGGAACGCATGCTCTTTGAGCTCATGATCAGCCGCAAGGTGGATGGGGTGATCCTGCTGCCGGCGGATTCCGAGAGCTACCATACCCTGGAACCTCTCCTGGGCCGCGTGCCCACTGTGTTTGTCGGGGAGAACCTGCGGGATGCCGCGGAGAGCTATGTCACCGTGGACAATTTCCGTGGGGCATGGATGGGCGTGGAGTACCTGTACCATCTGGGTCACCGGCGTATCCTGTACTTTGGAAAACGCAAGGGAAGCATCACGCACCAGCTGCGCAGCGAGGGCTATCAGGCGGCATGCGAACATTTCGGCCTGGAGCCCCACTACCTGAACAACACCTTTTCCTCAACATCCATCAAGCACGGCTACCAGCTGGCTCTGCAGCTGTTTTCCCAGCCGCTCAGGGACACGGCCGTCTTTGCCGCAACGGATACGAATGCCCTGGGCATTCTCCAGGCGGCGGAAGAAAAGGGCATCCGGATCCCGGAAGACCTCTCCCTCCTGGGCTTTGACAACATCCGGGACAGCGGGCTGCCCCGCATTGGTCTGACCACGGTGGAGCAGCCCAAAAAGCTGCTGGCTTCCATGGCCGTGGATTCCCTCCTGGACCAGATTGAAAATGAATTGTCCGGCTATACCCACAGGATCCTGACGCCCACGCTGGTGGAACGGAGCACCTGCCGGGCTGTCGCCCCGGACACATAAACTGCCTGACCGTTATTTCCCGAGAAGCTCCCGGACCACACGGGCCGTGTCATAGATATCATCAATGATGCAGTCTGCTTCGGGGGCTTTTTCCAGTTTCACGTCTTTTTCCTTTGTCAGCCTTGAACAGATCTGGATGGCGCAGGCAAAGCCTGCCTTCTTGGAGCCGATGACATCCCGGGAGACCGTGTCGCCAACATAGACGCATTCCTCAGGCTTCGAGCGCATCTGGCGGAGGGAGACGGTGAAGATATCCCGGCAGGGCTTGCGGAAACCGGTGACGGAGGAAAGGGTGACATCCTGGAAAAAATCGCGGATGCCATATTCTTCCAGGGAGTCAAATACCTGGTACAGGGCAGCTGTGTTGCTGATGACACCCAGCTTCAGGCCCATGGCCTTCAGTTCTCCCAGCATCTCGTGCACCCGCGGGCGGAGATGGCGGTGAAAGAACGTCACTTCCCACATATGCGCAATCTCCTCGCAGTGGGGAAGCAGCAGCTCACGGGGAAAAGCAAAATCCGTCAGGATGTAATCGGCCCAGATCTGTGTGGGCTTGAGCTCGACGTCACCGGAGCAGCGCACAACGTCATAACGTTTCCATCCCCGCTCCACCGATTCCCGGAGCGCTTCCAGGGAAAGGCCGGGGTCCATGCCCCATCCCTTCAGCATGCGGTCCAGTTCCGTAATCGCAGCGGTGCGGGAAGCATCATCCACCCAGATGTCCTCCAGGGTTCCGCCCATATCAAACAGTACGGTTGTGATCATGTATTTTGCCCCCTCAGGCAGACAAACCGCCGAAGTCACCGGCGGTTTACGTATTTTTTCCATTCCGGTTCCGGCTCGGCTTCGGGTTCCGCAGCCCTGTCACGTCGGAACAGCAGGATCGAGACCGCCGTTCCCAGAAGAACCGGTGGGAAGACAAACCAGCAGCAGAAAATCAGGAAGGTGCCGAAACCTTCCGTAAAACCCATGATAACCAGCATGATGATGACGATGGCGGCTGCATAGGCGCACAGCCACAGATAACCGCCGGGCACCAACCGTTTATCGGATATGAAGCGGCGGGGCAGGCAGCACAGGACAGTGCCCAGAACGGAGGAGACCAGGGCGATCACCAGGTTGGAGAAAAAGGAGGGCAGGGAAGACAGGGGACCCGTCAGCAGACGGATCGCGCCTTCATAGCAGAGAACATAGACAGCAGCAAAGACAACGCTCAGGGAAAAGGTATAGATGATCAGGCTGCTCTTGGGCTTTCCGTTCTTTTCGGTGAACAGAAAGGCTTCCCAGAAGCTGTCCGCACGCCGTCGGCTCCGTTCTTCCCGTTCTTTTTGGGAAAGCTGCTGTTTCTTTGCCATGGTGCCTCCATAAAACAGGCAGGGGAAGGGAAGCCAGCGGTTTCCCTTCCCCGCGCTGTGGTTTCAGACATTACATGTTCGGATTCTTGGCCAGCCAATAGGTCCACATATCCTGGGCATCCAGATAGAGATTATAGATGCCTTCCAGGTCGCCCTCGATGGCGCCGCATTCCTCGAGCGTGGCGGGATTCCACTTGGATTCCACGTCATCACGGACAACCCAGTTGCCTTCCTTCTGGAAGGGTTTCAGGCCGCCGCTCTTGCCGTCGGCACCACCGGTGATAAAGCGGATGAACAGACGGGCACCGGCAGGATTGCCGCCGCCTTCGACAACATACATATATTCGCAGTTCTCAAGGCCGGTATAGGGAGCCATGGCGGTGCACCATCCGATGTTGTAGCCGGATTCGTCACGGTT
This sequence comes from uncultured Eubacteriales bacterium, assembly GCA_900321295.1. Taxonomy (GTDB): domain Bacteria; phylum Bacillota; class Clostridia; order Christensenellales; family Aristaeellaceae; genus UBA2943. The sequence continues at coordinate 5,255 of ONVN01000179.1, read as the reverse complement.
GCCGATCTTGCCGCCGGAAGCGAGGGCCAGGGCAGGATCTTCAGCGGTGGAGTTGTGGACAGCCAGAACGAGCTCATCGCCGTCGCCGATGAAGGTCATCTTCATCTGGGAGAAGCGCCACAGATATTCCACGCCGGCATTCTTTTCAGGAACTTCAAACTCGAAGGAGGAAGCGTCATAGGTGTATTCCAGGGGCTGGCCGTAGGCAGCCTCATAGGCAGCTGCCATCTGGTCTGCGTTGAGGATGAAGCTGGCGAACAGGGACAGGTAAGCAGTCTCCTGACCGATTTCCTTGGTGAAGAGGCGGAACTTCTGAGTGCCGTCTTCCTTCTTTTCAATGATCTGCCACCAGTTGTTCACAGGGCTGCCCTCAGGGAAGGCTTCCGTGTTGTAATACCAGAAGGACTGGGAGGCATACAGCGGATAGCCGTAGCGCAGGAAGCCCGCATCGATGTGTTCGCAGATATCCTTGGGATAGAAGGCAGTGCAGTAGCCGTCCTCATAGAAATCGAAGAATACGTCACCGTTGACGTCCTTGGCCTGGAGCACGTCTGCCGTGATGTTGCCGGTCTCGGCTTCAATCTTGCACTTGCTCAGCACTTCATCCTGGTCAAGGTCGTAGATTACGAGGTTGATGTCGGGATAGAGTTCCTTGAAAGTCTTTTCAGCCTTCAGCATCTTGGAGGAAGTGGCATAGACCGTCAGCTCTCCGCTCTCGGTCTTGGCCTGCTCATAGAGCTGCTCGTCGGTCATTTCGCTCCAGTCGTCATAGATGGGGCCGTAGTTGGCATCAGCAAGAGCGCTGAAGCAGGCAACGGTCATCAGGACAGTCAGGGCAAGCGCGATCAGTTTCTTCATGGTTTTTTCTCCTTTCAATGGTTGGGTGAAACGATATCTCAGTACCGCATTGCGGCACAGGGTTCGGAAGAAAGTTATACGGGCATGGAGGAGCTGTCCACCCGGGCCCGCTTGATGAGGCGGGTGCTGTCGGCATTGTAGATGTTGATCTTTTCCGGAGCAATGTGCACATACAGCTGCTGGTTGATCTTGTAGTGGACCAGACCCAGCTGCTTTGCCAGGAAATCGCTCTTGCCGGCCTGCAGGGAAACGAGGGTTTCGGAACCTGCGGGCTGGTTGGCATACACGGTGACGGGGAGACAGCCGGGGGTTTCATGGGTTTCGATGCGGATCTGTTCAGGCCGCACGGCCACGACCACCGGGAATTCGCCCTTCGGCACGGCCTCTTCGGTCATGTCCTCCTTCGGGAACAGGTGCTCGCCCAGCGGGCTGCGCACACGGAGTCCGTCCGCTTCCAATTCGGCACGGCCTTCCAGGAAATTGATCCTGGGATTACCGATAAAGTCCGCTGCCTGCAGGTCAATGGGGTTCATGTACAGTTCCACCGGGGTGGAGACCTGACTCAGTTCACCGGCCTTGAAGAGGGCGATGCGGGTGGACATGGTGAGAGCTTCGACCTGGTCGTGGGTGACATAGATGATCGTGGTGCCCAGGTCCTTGTGCAGACGCAGGAGCTCGGAGCGCATGTCAATGCGCAGGCGGGCGTCGAGGTTGGAAAGCGGTTCATCCAGGAGAAGGAGTCTCGGGTTGGAGGCCACGGCACGGGCGATGGCCACGCGCTGCTGCTGACCGCCGGAGAGCTCATTGGGATAGCGCTTTTCAAACTCACTGATGCGCATCATCTTCAGGGCATCCCGCACACGTTTTTCCACTTCCGCCTTGGGCAGTTTCTGGATTTTCAGGCCGAAGGCGATGTTTTCAAACACGGTCATGTGCGGCCAGAGCGCGTAGGACTGGAAAACCAGGTTCAGACCGCGCTTGCTGGGCTCGAGATAGAAGGCCTTTTCCGCATTGATGGCTTCCTTCCCGTCGATGAGCATGACGCCGCCCTGGGGACGCTCCAGACCGGAGATCACACGCAGGGTGGTGGTTTTGCCGCAGCCGGAAGGTCCCAGCAGGGTCATGAAGTCGCCATCTTCAATGGTCAGGCTCAGGTCTTTGAGTACATGGTTGTCGCCGTAGTATTTATTGATGTTGATCAGTTCAATTTTACTCATCGTCCGTCGTCCTCTCTGTCATGATGCAGTCCTTCGGGAACGTTTACCAGCTCTTGCCGATGTCTGCGCCGAAACGGTTGGCAACGAGATAGCACACCAGAATGAAGGCAAGTACACACACGGAAATGGCGTCGGCCATCTGGTTGTAGCCTTCCTGGGAATAGGTGAAGGCCAGGTAGGACATGGTCTGGGTTTTCTTGTCCATCATGATGATAATCAGGTCCAGTTCCTTGGCAATGGAGATGAAGGTCAGCATGAAGCCGGAGACAAAGCCGTTCTTGGCCAGGGGCAGCACGATCTTCCGCATCCGCTGCCAGAAGGATGCACCGTTGATGGTGGCGGCTTCTTCCAGTTCCGTGGAGATCTGCATCATGTTGGCCGTGCCTGAGCGGCTGGCAAACGGGAAATGCTTGACTACGCTGGTAAGCACAATCAGGGTGAAGGTGCCGTAGAGCGAAGGCAGCAGGCCGCCGAGATGCGGACGGGAGAACATGGCAAAGTACATGGTGGAGAAAGCCACGCCGCTCATAAGGTAAGGAATGAAAACCAGCTGTTCGGTCAGGGAGCCGTACCACTTTCCGCGGCCGCGGGTGGAGATATAGCCGAGGAACTGGCCGCACAGGGCGGTGATGATGGAGGCAATGAAGGTCAGACGCACGGTGTTCCAGAGACTGCGGCCGAACTCATCGTTCTGGAAGATGCCGGGATAGCTGGTGTACTTCTGGGCCTGGTCGACAGTGCCAATCCAGTTGTACAGCGTCAGGTTGTTTGGCCCGTAGCCGTTGCCGGTGGTGACCTGGAAGGTTTCCATGACCAGGATGAACATGGGCATGACCATGGCCAGGAAGAGGAACAGCACCAGGAAGGCCATGAGCGGCTTCTTGGCTTTGCCCAGCTTCATGTCCGTGCTGCGGCCGCCCTTGCCGCCGATGGTGGCGTACGACTTGCGCACGCCGATGATGCGCTGGTTGGAGAAAATGATCAGGGCGGCCAGGCCGATGAGCACAAGGCTCATGGCGTAACCCACGTTCCGGGGACCGTCGCTGATAAAGACTTTCATCTTGGTGGCCAGGGTATAGTAGCCGATGCGGTTGCCGAGGTTGGCGGCCACGCCATAGGTGCCGATGGATTTGGACAGCGTCATGATGATGGAGGACAGGATGCTGGGCAGCACCAGGGGCAGGGTGATGGATTTCAGGATCTGGGGTTTGGTTGCGCCGCAGATTTCACCCATCTCCTCCAGCTCAGAGTTGATGGAGCGCAGGGCGGAGGATACATTGATGTAGGAAAACGCATAGTAGTGCAGGGACATGCACAGCACAATGGCGATGGGACCATAGGCCAGCCAGTCCGGGATCTGCATACCGAGGCCGGCCAGGAAGCCCAGTGCGCCGGAGCGTTCATTGCGGAAGACGGCGAGCCAGGACAGGGCCTTGCACCAGGAGGGGATCATGTAGGGAATGACCACCAGCATGCCCAGCAGCTTCTTGCCGGGAATATCCGAGCGGACGATCAGCCATCCGAGGATGGAGCCCAGCGGCACGGAAACCAGCACAGTGAACAGACCCACGATGAGGGAATTCTTGAGGGGCTCCCACAGGGTGGACTGGGCCATGTTGCTCATGAGGATATAGCGCCAGTAGTAGAGGGTAAAGTCTCCGGGTTTTCCGCCGATGCGCCGGATTTCCGACTTGGCTGCAGTGAAGGTGGAGGCAACCATCTGCAGGAGCGGAATGACAATCAGGCAGAAGAGGATGATGAGACTGAAAAAAACGATCATGTTAAAGGGGTTTCTGACCACGTTCAGAAACTGGTTTTTCAGTCTTTCCTTCGTCATGGGATAATGGATTTTCCCGCGTTTCATACTGAGTCTCCCCTTTGTATGTTGCATGGAAAAAAGTAGGTTGATGTTTTTACGCACACGTTTTCGTTCCGTTTTCTGCATTATAGCAAATCCAAAAGACAGAGTCAATGCCCGAAAAAGACGAAGGAAGATTCCGATGAGGCAGCATGACGGGGGGCAGGGGAAAACAAGGTTCCTGTCTGGTTTTCCCATGGCATAAATGCTATAATCAGTCCCTGAGAACAGAAATGAACAAACAGCTGAACAGGCAGCCCGGGGGAGACGGCCGGGTACATCCGCACCGGAAAGGGATTCCGGATGTTTTGTGCAGTAAAAATACACATCCAGTCCGGCAGAAGGAAAGGTTCAGGATGTGTAGAGGGACGTGAAACGGAGATCTGAAATTTATGAAACGGACACGAAAGCCTTCTGTGCTGTCGATTGTTTTTCCGATCCTGCTCATCAGCCTGGTCATCATGATCCTTGCCTGTGAAGGAACGATCACGGTTTCCGTCGGCGAACTGCAGGCGAGGGCCCTGGAAACCTGCCAGGCGGAGATCGATTACATCAGTGATGCGCTGTACTCTCAGCTGACGTCCATTCAGCTGCAGAATGTGGAAATCCTGAACAGCGAATCCGTGCTTGCCCTGGCCATGCGCAACATGATCCTGGACCGGTACGAGACCGTGTCCTATGAGAACACGGTTATGAGACTGATCCGCGCCAGGCTTTCCCAGCTGAACCTGATCGCCAGTGCCCAGCTGTATATCCCGACGATGAAGACCATGATCACCGCACAGAAAGCTGCCCTGGCGACGGACGGAGAAATGGAAGACATGCTCCGGATCATCCGGGACTTTCCGGACGGGCTGTACTGCACGGAGGAGGAGATCGGGTTCTGGAGCGCATCGCCCCTGGTCTATGACGTTTCCCGGGCAGAGAAATCCCGGGTCATGATGACCGGTATTTCCAGGAACTCCGTGCGGGGGCTTCTCCGGAAATATGCGTCGAGTTCAGGGGACTACCGGCTGCTCCTGACCTTCGGGGGACATGTGATCGTTGCTTCCCATGACCTGCCGGGGGAGGAAAGCTTCCTGCAGGATATGGAAGGGAATGTGCAGACGGTTTCTTTCGATCGCAGCCGCTTTTATGTCATCCGAGCGGACCATGCCTTCAGCGGACTGTCGATCTGCGGCATGCTCGAAGTGGACCATGTTATGCGCAACATGATCCGGCACAGGCGGTGGCTTCGGATTCTGGAAACCGTCTGTGTTCTCATTGTGCTCCTCTCGGGCATTGCACTCTACCGGGTGGTCTGCCGGCCGCTCCGGGGCATG
>ONVN01000237.1 GCA_900321295.1 uncultured Eubacteriales bacterium | reverse complement strand
GAAATCATTGACTGGCTGTGCTCTGAAGAAGGTATGATCATCCAGAACTATGGCCCCAAGGGTCTGACCTGGGACTATGGCGAGGACGGCGTTCCCTACATGACCGAGTTTGGCTGGCAGTGCCAGGAAGACATGGCCAACACCCAGATGCCTGCTGAATACGGCGGCGGCACCTATCAGGACGGCGAGAGCAAGATCAATCATGAGACCATCAAGCTCGAACAGATGATCCCCGGCAAGACCTATTCCTTCAGCTATAAGGGATGGCCGTGCTATGCCGAGCATTATGCAACCGCTCTGAGCAAGGCCTGGAGCGAAGAATATGCAGACGGCGCTACCTCCGGCGTGGACCTCTATCGCCGCAAGGGTTCCGTTTCCGTGCAGTCTCCTGCCGCTGTTGCCTACAGCAAGGCTTCCCTTTCTGAGGAAGGCCAGCAGAAGCGTGCCCAGTTTGCTCCTGTCATGAAGGAATACAGCTGGAAGTGCGCCTATGCCCAGAGCGACGAGGAATTCGACGCACTGTGGAACGAAATGGTCACCACCTGCAAGAGCTACGGCTATGACGATGTGACCGCAGAATACATGGCAGACATTGAGAAGTGCTTCGCTTACATGGATGCCAACCCGTAAACAGAAAAAGCCCAAAGAGAATGGGGAGCTGCGTTATGCGGCTCCCCGTTTTCTTTGGTTCATGCAATCAGTGCTGCTCACTCTTCAGGCGGATCTGCTTCCATTTTCCCTGTTTGTAGCGTGCGAAGACAAGGATGGTGCGGGTCAGCTGGTCGGCAGCAACGGCAATCCATGCGCCATAGATGCCGAGCCCTGTGGCATAGACCAGGACCAGCGCCAGGATCGGCCGGATAATCATCATGGTGATCATGGTGATCACGGCCGTGGCACGGGTGTCTCCTGCGCCGCGCAAGCCGCCGGCCACGATGAACTGGGAGGCCTGGAAGGGCTGGACAAAAGCCACAAAGAGCATGATGCGGCCGCCCATTTCCACGATCTGCGGATCATTGTTGTAGAGTGAAACAATGGCGCTGCCGAAGAAGGCAAAGATGACGGTCAGAAGGGCTGCGACGCCCATACCGATGCGCTGGGCACGCGAGCAGTACGCCTGTGCCATGTCCGGGCGCTTCTTTCCCAGGGACTGTCCGACCAGGGTTGTGGAGGAGATGGCAAAGGCCTGGCCGGTCATAAAGGAGAGGGCCTGAATGTTCATGCAGACCTGGTGGGTGGCGAAGGCAATGGTGCCCAGGCTGGCCACCGTGATGGAGAAGACCACCATGCCGACGCGCATCAGAAGCTGTTCCACCATGGTCGGAAGACCGATGTGAAGAAGGTCGCCGAGGGTCTTGCGGTCCGGACGGAAGCCCTTGCGGAGCTCAAGCTTCAGGAATCCGTTGCCGCGCAGGATGAGGGTCAGGGCAATGATGAAGGCGACCAGCTGTCCGATCACGGTGGCGAGGGATGCGCCGGCTACACCAAGTTCCGGGAAGCCGAAATGGCCGTAGATCAGGAGATAATTGAAGAGGACGTTGACCGCGTTGGCGATGAGGTTATAGAACATGGAAGACCTGGAATCGCCGACGCCGCGAAGGGACGCGGTGAGGGTGCTCGTCAGGGCCATGGTCAGGAAGCCGGCGAGCTGGATCTGCAGGTACTGGGTTGCCCAGACGGTGACGGTTTCCTCGGTGGAGCCCATAAAGATGATCATGGGGCGTGCAAAGAGGATGCCGAGCACAGAGAGGATCACGGTGGTGACAAAGGTAAACAGCAGGCCCTGGCGTACCACGAGATTGGCTTTTTCCCTTTCCCCGATGCCTTTATAGCGGGCAACCATGGCAGTGACGCCGGTGTTCATGGCAATAAAGGCGGCCATGAGGAGGAACTTGGGCTGATTGGTCAGGCCGACTGCGGACAGCGCCATGGCACCCCAGTCGGTGTGTTCGGCACCGCCGATGGAGCCGACCATCATCAGGTCCACCATGGAGGCGAGCTGAGTGAGGATCAGCTCAACAAAGCCAGGCCAGGCGATGTGGACAACATCCCTGTACAGTTCACGGCTTTGTACGCCTTCCGGGAGCTTTCCGGTGACTCTCAGCGTATGATCGGCAATCGGGCCGTCCGGCATATGATCAAGAGCAGTGCTCAGTCGGTTTCTTCTGCGGGTCTGCATGTACGCACCTCTCCTTCCAGTTTACAAGATACCATGAACGGAAGAGGCTGACAATCAGAAAAAAGATGCGCAAATACGGAAAAGCAATGGAGTTTATGACGCCGGGATGAAAAAAACATGGTTCGGTCCCTCTGTGACTCCAGAAGGCGACACAGAGGGCAGCAGAAAAGGGCCTGCATGGAAACGCCTCTCCATGCAGGCCCCTTTTCTGTCATATGTTGTTTTTAACTCAGTCCGCGCTGACTTCACAAAGCGTACCCGTAGCATAGCGTGCTTCGGCTTCCGCCATGATCTTTTCCGTTGCGCTTACGCCGCAGCGGGATGCACCGACGGCACGGGCTTTGAGTACAGTGTCCAGATCACGGATACCGCCGGAACCCTTGACGCGTACGGAAGGGGAAACGGAAGCACGCATGAGCTTCAGGTCCTCAATGGTGCAGCCCTTGGTGCCGTAACCGGTGCTGGTCTTGACAAAGTCGGCACCGGCTTCCTCGGACAGCCTGCAGGCGCGAACCTTCTGCTCATCCGTGAGATAGCAGGTTTCGATGATGACCTTCACAATGGCACCCTTTTCATGGGCGAGAGCTGCAATCTGGGCAATTTCGGAGCGCACAGCGTCGTCATCGCCATGGAGCAGACGGCCGATGTTAATGACCATGTCCAGCTCCTCACAGCCTTCTTCCAGGGCCAGGCGGGCTTCGGCGACCTTGATGGCGGTTTCATGATCGCCGTGCGGGAAGCCGATGACCGTGCATACCCGGACATCGCTGCCTTTGAGCAGCTGCGCCATGAGGGGCACATCGCAGGGACGTGCGCACATGCTGGCGGTGTCATATTTCAGTGCGATTTCAGCACCATGGCGGATCTCATCTTCCGTCAGGTAAGGCTGGAGCGTGGAATGGTCGAGCATCTTGGCAATATCATGCGGTGTAAGGGACATGGGAAGACCTCCTTGATAATTTGATAGGGAAACCCACTTGGGGGGCACATCCGGACAGCGGCTGAAGCGGCTTGCCGCACGCGCCTCCACATAGCACCCGCATTTCAGACAGGTGCCGTCTTTCAGATGACTGCAGGCAAGACAGTGCTTCAGGCGGAGACGGTAGAGTGGTTCCGGGGTCCGTTCATCTTCAGGCATGGAAGAAATGACGGACCGGACCAGGTTCTCCATGTCGGGGTATGCGTCATGCAGCAGACAGCGGCAGGGAATGCGCTCAGGCACGGAGTGTGATGGCGGCCACAGAGCAGGCGGGCATCGGGACGACCAGACCGCGCTCCGTGGAGACAATGCCTTCCAGTGCAGCGGGTCGGACGGCATCCGGCTGCGCAAAGGTGTTCAGCGCATCCATGCGGCCGGAGAGAACCGTACCGGAGACTGTGGCTTTTTCCATGCCTTCCACATTGAGGAGAACCTCTGCCTTTTCCGTTGCATGCAGGTTGGCCAGGGTGACTGTAACGGCACCGTCCTTGATGGAAGCGGAGGCGGAAATTTGCTTGAGGTCCTCGCTGACCGTGCCGGAGAACACACAGCTCTCCAGAAGGTTTGCATCCTGGTGATCCCTGTACATGGAGAACACATGATAGGTCGGGGTCAGGATCATCTGATCGCCTTCGGTGAGGACCATGGACTGGAGCACATTGACCATCTGGGCAATGCAGCACAGGCCGAGGCGGTCGGCATGAGCATTGAAGAGATTGAGGGTGATAGCAGCCACCATGGCATCGCGCATGGTGTTCTGCTGATAGAGGAAGCCGGGATTGGTGCCGGGTTCCACATCATGCCAGCAGCCCCATTCGTCCACAAGCAGCTGGACACGGTGGTCCGGGTCATACCGATCCATGATGGCCAGATGCCCGCGGAGAAGTGTTTCCATATAGGCGGCGCGGACCAGGGTTTCATAGTAGCGCTCTTCGGTAAACTCGGTGGCGCTGCCCTTGTCCTTCCACTTGCCGGAAGGCACATCGTAGTAATGGAGGGTCAGGCCGTTCATGTATTTGGCCGCCTTCTTCATGAGCACTTCGGTCCATTCCCAGTCATCGGTATTGGGACCGCAGGCGATGCGGTAGAGCTTGTTGTCTCCGTAGTCACGGCAGTAGGTCTGATAACGGCGATAGACATCGGCATAGTATTCGGCGTTCATATTGCCGCCGCAGCCCCAGCTTTCATTGCCGACACCCCAGTACCTGACGCCGAAGGGATCCTTCTGGCCGTTGGCCCAGCGTTCGCGGACAACGGAGGAATCGCCCTCACTGTTGAGGTACTCCACCCATTCGGCCATCTCACGGACGGAACCGGAGCCGACATTGGCGTTGATATAGGGCTCACAGCCGATCTGACGGCACAGTTCGAGGAATTCGTGGGTGCCGAAGCTGTTGTCTTCCACCACACCGCCCCAGTTGGTGTTGACCATGCGCTTTCTCTGGGACATGGGGCCGATGCCGTCGCGCCAGTGGTATTCATCGGCGAAGCATCCGCCCGGCCAGCGCAGAAGAGGAACCCTGGCTTCCTTCAGGGCGTTGACGACATCCGTGCGGATTCCGTTGACATTGGGGATGGGGGAATCTTTTCCGACAAACAGACCCTGATAGATGCAACGGCCAAGATGTTCGGAAAACTGGCCATAGATGTTCTTGCTGATCCGGCTCATGGGATGAAGGGCATCAACATGTACAGATGGCTGCATAAACTGAACCTCCAAGCATAATTAAAATGGTGCGGTGAAAAGGATCAAAGAGCGGTAAAGACGGGATCTGCCAGGTTTTCGAGACAGATCTTCCGCTGACCGGCTTCTTCTTCATGAATCATGGCAACCAGACGGTCGCAGACCGGAGTGGCAACGCCGAGCGCACGTCCCTTTTCGGCGATATAGCCGTTGAAGCAGTCGACTTCGGTGAGGTGGCCCCGTTCAAGGGACTGGAGGGAAGAGCTCTTGAGGCGGCGGTATTTGATGCCCACGACACGGATGGTCGCATGGCGCCGCAGATCATCCAGCGGTGTCGTGCCGGCCATGAGCGCGGCATAATCCAGTTTTCCTCCATAGGGGGGAAGGGTGAGGTGCATGGCGTCCGCGACATTGACGGCCTCACGGACAATGGCAAGGAAGATCTTCCGTGCATCCCTGCGTTTCATCATTTCACCGAGCCTGAGGCCGCAGATGGCGCCGAGACTGGTGATGCAGGCATTGACGATGAGCTTGGAGTAAAGCTCTTCGTAGATCCGGTCGGAAACATGTGTGGGCATGACGTGGCTGAGCAGGGAAGCCAGTTCCTGAACACGGGGACCGTTTCCGCAGGGCTGGCCGATGATCAGGTCGCCGGTGCTGGTCATGTCGAGTTCACCTGGACCGGTCATGGTGCCGCCGAAGCCGATCACGCATCCGACGGTTCTCTTCTCTCCGACAATGGCGGAGAGGGTATCGGTACAGATCCCGTTCTGCATGGAGACGACCAGGGAATCTTCTTTCAGATAAGGCAGCATGGCCTTTGCACATGCAGGCATGTCATAGGCCTTGGTGGCGATCAGACAGAAATCAAAGGTCCCTTCCAGATCTTCAATGGTTTTCACAGCACGGACCGGGACATCCAGAGTGCCCTGAACGCCGGTGATGTGCAGGCCTTTCCCGGAGGCCAGTTCAACGATGGACGAATGCTTGCAGACGAGAGTGATATCATCCCCGGCTTTGGCCAGAAAAGCAGCCGTAATGCCGCCGATGGCGCCGGGTCCGATGAGAACAATACGCTGAGACAATTTAAAGACTTCCTTTCATGCGGAAGAATAGCATGCGCCTTGTGAAAGGTCAAGCCGTGCATCAAAAAAGAGAACGGCGAGGCGTCCCGTGCAGCCTCAGAAAAGGGT
>ONVN01000088.1 GCA_900321295.1 uncultured Eubacteriales bacterium | reverse complement strand
CCTTGCCAAGGTGGATGTCGCGGGTCCGAATCCCGTCTACCGCTCCATCTTTGGTGCCATGGCCAAGTGGTAAGGCAAAGGTCTGCAAAACCTTTATTCCCCAGTTCAAATCTGGGTGGCACCTCTTGACCTTTGGTCAGTCAGCGTTCTCTTGACGGAGATGCGCTGTTTTTTTTTCATTCAGAATGCCCGCTCATCACGCTGTAGCCGGAGCTGAGAATGGGCGATTTACAGCATGCAGAAAACTCCGCCTTCTCTGATGGTTCAGAGAAAGCGGAGTTTTCGAATTCAGGGAAAGTCAAGAGACAGAAATCTGCGGATTATTTGATCAGATCTTTTGGCCCGAATGCATGGGGGAGAAGATCCGAAAGCATGGCCTCTTCCACATGGTTCTGGTAAGCCACGATCACACGGATATTCGGGGCAAACTCATTAAGAACCTGCCTGCAGATTGCGCATGGCCAGGCCATTCCCTTCTCTGCCACGACGGCGATTGCCACAAAATCCCTGACGCCTTCACTGATCGCCTTAAAGACAGCGGTCCGTTCTGCGCAGTTGGTGGCACCGAGCGATGCGTTTTCCACGTTACAGCCGGTAAATGTCCTTCCGTCTGCACTCAAGAGGCAGGCACCTACAGGAAAACCGGAATACGGAGCATAGGCATTCTTCATGGCAGCCTTTGCTTTTTCTATTAATTCAGCGTCTGATACGATCATAACATCTTACCTCCTGAATCGGTCTTTCTTCCCTGGGTGTGCGGCAAAGTGCTTCCAGGGGAAGAGCTGGATCTGATGGCCCTCAGGCTGTCCTGCACAGGAAACCTGCCTGCAAAACAAAGCATGCAGGAACGGGGACATGAGGATCAGCTGAATTAAGTATATCATATCTTTAACAGTTTGACATGCCCATGCAATTGTGCCCTGCTTTTTTCAGGAGACTCCCGGGCATGGAGGACAATGAAAAACTTCCCTGCTGTGAAGCAGGGAAGGATACACTCAGAAATTCCGTGTCATATCATATTTTTCATAGAATTCCTTCCGGAAATCCAGAAAGCGGTCCTCAGCAATTGCCTGGCGGATCTGCTCCATCAGATGAATCAGAAAGCGGAGATTATGGATGGAAGCAAGTCGGCCCGCAGTGATCTCCCCGGCTTTGAAAAGATGACGGACATACGCCCTGGAAAAATGTCTGCAGGCATAGCAGTCACATTCATCATCCATGGGTCCGAAATCCCTTGCATACTGTGCATTCTTGATCACGACACGGCCTTTGCTGGTCAGGATCGTGCCGTTACGGGCAATACGTGTGGCCAGAACGCAGTCAAACATATCAATCCCACGAAGCACGCCTTCGACCAGACAGTCAGGTGAACCAACGCCCATCAGATAACGTGGTTTCTGCACAGGCATATATGGCATCATATTTTCCAGCATGTCATACATGACTGGCTTGGGTTCACCGACCGAAAGTCCGCCGATGCCATAACCAATAAAATCCATATCCGCAAGGGTTTTGGCACTCTCAATTCGGAGGTCTTTGAAGAAAGCTCCCTGGACGATGCCGAACAGTGCCTGATCTTCACGGCTGTGATAGTCCTTGCAGCGCTGTGCCCATCGGTGGGTTCTTTCCATATTCATTTTTGCTGTGTCATAATCGCAGGGATAAGCGGTGCAGACATCAAAAGCCATGGCGATATCACTGCCAAGAGCAGCCTGAATGTCCATGCTGGTTTCAGGACCGATAAAATGGCGCGAACCATCAATGTGGCTCTGGAAGGTGACACCTTCCTCCTTGATGGTCCGGATCCCGGCCAGGGAGAACACCTGAAATCCACCGGAATCCGTCAGGATCGGTTTGTGCCAGTCCATAAACCGATGAAGGCCGCCTGCTTCCTGAATGAGGTCCTCGCCGGGACGGAGGTGAAGATGATAGGTGTTGGAAAGCAGAATCTGTGTTCCGATTTCTTCCATTTCACGGCTTGTCATGGCTTTTACCGTGGCCGCCGTACCGACAGGCATGTAAATCGGTGTTTCGATGTCTCCGTGCGGGGTATGCAGAACACCCAGTCTTGCACCGCTCTGCTTGCAGATATGTTTCAGTTCATAGGAAAAAGGTTTTGACATGTTCGATCTCCATTTTTTAATACATTGGTGTGGCCATGCTTTCCACCTGGAATTCTCCCCACATGCGTTCAAGCACATCCTGATAACGTGTCCAGATGCCGCCATGCGGCATGCTCATGAAGGAAAGCACCTGATGTGTTGTTGGGTGTTCAAACCGCAGTCGATATCCCCACAATGCGATCTGCTGTCCGGGAATACCGTGGCCGTACCGGTTGTCTCCCCATAATGGGTTGCCGGCGTGACTCATCTGCACACGAATCTGATGATTCCGCCCGGTTTCAAGACGGACAGAGCAGAGGGTCGTGTTTTCACGCTCTGCAAGACGTCTGCCGTGCAGAATGGCTTCCTGGGCTTTCCGGTCATCGGCTGCACAGACGGTCACCATGTTCAGGCGAGGGTCTTTGATGAGATAATCAATGAGAGAAAAGGAAGGCGGTACGGAGCCTTCGACAATGCAGAGATATTCTCTGCCAAGCTCATGCCGCTGAAACTGTGCGCTGAGACGGGCGGCAGCCTTGCTTGTCCGGGCAAAAACCATGAGCCCGCCGACGGGACGGTCCAACCGGTGGACAAGCCCGAGATAGACGCCTCCGGGCTTCTGGTAGCGTATTTTCAGGTCATTCTTGAGACAGGTGAGGATGTCTGCATCGCCGGTATCATCGGCCTGGGAGAGCATGTTGGGCGGCTTGATGGCAACGAGAACATGATTATCCTCATACAGAATATCAAGCATGCTGCCACCTCCCGGAGTGACCGCAGGGAAGCACACCGCCGCTTGTGACCGGAAGACATAGTTCCTGGGCATCAATGACGCCTCCGAAGCGGGGAACAATGCAGCGGCTGATCATGTTGCTGAGAACGGATGCCTGGAAGCCGGTGGTGTATCCGTTGATCAGGAAGAACAGCGGACGATCCGAGAGCGCACGGCTGGCGGTCTCGACGAGATGGAAAAGCTCATTTTCCAGTTTCCAGACTTCCCCGGAAGGTCCGCGTCCGTAGCTGGGCGGATCCATGAGAATGCCGTCATACAGACTGCCTCTGCGGATTTCACGCTCCGTAAATTTCAGCGCATCCTCGACGATGAAGCGGAAACGCGTTTCGGGTATTTTGCTCAGTTCGCGGTTTTCCTTGGCCCACTGCACCATGCCCTTCGCTGCATCCACATGCGTCACGTGGGCACCGCTCATGGCACAGGCAAGGGAAGCGCCTCCTGTGTAGCCGAACAGGTTCAGGACGCGAACATCATCCCGTCCGCTCTTCTCAATCAAAGAACGCATCCAGTCCCAGTTGGCAGCCTGCTCAGGGAAAAGACCTGTATGCTTGAAGCCGGTTGGACGTACATAAAATCGAAGGTCCCCATAATGCAGGACCCATTTGTCCGGGAGACGGCGGTGAAACTCCCATTCTCCGCCCCCGCGTTCCGAGCGATGGTAAACGGCCTCGGCCTGTTTCCAGACAGCAGGATCTCCCTGAGGCCAGATGGTCTGCGGATCCGGACGTCTGAGAATGACGTCTTTCCATCGTTCCAGCTTTTCACCGTTACCGGTGTCAAGCACCTCATAGTCTTGCCAGGTATCCGTGAGAAACATGGGGGACTCCTTTCTGATCATAAGCCATGGAATGAACACAGGAAATGCATCCGTGCGGCGAACCTGTTCTGTATCCTGATCAAGCCTTCAGGCCCTTCTGCAGGAAGATTCCGCGGCACCGGACGACAAAGAACCGTTGGATAAGCTGGGATCGGATCAGAAGAGATCCTCCGTATCTTCTTCGAACTGGACGAGGATATCACTGTGCATACGGACCATGGCATCGACGACATCCTGCACATACAGGCGGTCAAGCCCTTCAAGGGCCGGATCCATTTCAACGTATTCACGGAGTGCCGAACGGTCAGAGAATGCCGCGCAGGCAGCCAGATGGGATGCATAGGCGATGTCGCCCATCAGGTCTGAAAGCGGGGCAGGAAGGGAAATACCGCAGGCAACCTCCTGCCCTTTTTCCAGAACAAGCGGGCAGGAAACAAAGGCTGTGGAGGAAAGGGAAAGGATGTTCCCGTTGTTGATTCTTGTGACCTCAGGCAGGTTCAGGTCCTCATGCCGGAGAAGAGCGAGTCCAAGACGCACCGGGCGGAGCGGAGGTGTCTTGGAGAGCAGCATCAGCTGCGAAATCATTCCCTCTGGATCGGCGAGCCCTTTTTCACGGACTTTATTCATGTGCAGGATCCGGTCTTTGCGATGCTCCACACTTTCTCCGAAGTTCGGATGCTCATCGGGAATGAAATCCTCCTGTGCTGCCATATATTCAGCGATATCCGTTACCCTGCCGACTCCAACCGCCTGATAATCCCGATACCAGCGCTGGATCAGACGGCCAAGGTTGCCGTCCCCCGCGAGGGCATAGATCTCGTTCATCAGGCTGATTCCGGAGGCGTGATCCGAAAAGGCGGTCAGAAAGGTAAACCCGGGAAGGCCGGCGCTTTCCCATGCAACATCTTCCAGCTTTTTGCCGAGCTTTTCGGCAATTCCGTCAACACCCGTAGGGCCGCGAAGCACGGATCTTGCGAGGCCGTAAGCCCTGAAACCGCTGGCATGAAACATTTCTGTCGTGCGGCCGACAGGATCGCCCATGCAGATCACCAGAGCATTGGGACAGAGGGAATGCATGAGCTCTGTAAGCGGAAGGATCGCTGCTCCCTGACGAAGTGTATGCAGAAGGCCCCCGATGCCGCCGTTGACCCGTGCCTGGTCGAGAAGTCCTTCGTTATCGCCCTCACCCCCGGAGAGTGCCTCCCGGTCCTGCTGAAACCGAGATGAAGCCATCAAATCCCCAGCATAGATGACCAGATCGGCTCCGCGCAGCACGTCTTCGCGCCGGGCTGCGGCCTGAATTGTTCCGCCGATTCCTGCTTTACGGAGACAGGCTTCGCCATATCCCTGAAGAAGCTCCTGCATGGCGCTGTTCTTTTCTTCAATCGTAATGTCAGCGGCCTGATGCCCGACCTGAAGCAGGTCCGTGAGCATGGAGGGGAGCAGCGAAGCGATCTGCTGCCCGATGAGTGCGAGTTTCAATAAATCACATCCTTGCTCCATCCGGTCCCTGTCCTGGGACAGGGAATGCGTGGAAAGCTGTCTCTGTGTTGGCTGCATGAAAAAGAGTGCAGGACAGGAACAGTGTATCATTGAACCAAAAGAAAGTAAAGAAAAAAGCAAAAGCCGGAAGGCGGATTAGCAGAAGGAAATGCATTGGGAAGGTGGACGAAAACGCGTTGTGCGAGTACAATCATTCCGGAGGTGAAAGCATGGTTCGTGCAGTGTTTGTGGATGTGGATGATACTCTGCTGGATTTCCACGCATGTGCAAGGGAAAGCGCACTGTATGCAGCTGCCCATGCGGGTATTTCACTTCCGGATGATTTTATGGATACTTTCATGCGATTCAACAACCTGTACTGGCATCGGATCGAACAGGGGATCATGACGAGGGAAGAGCTTCACCAGGTCCGGTGGAAATCCATTCTTCATGCACTGGGTCTGGAAGGTGACAGCCTGCAGATGGAGCGAGGCTTTCGCGAGCAGCTGAGAAATGCGGCTGTGCCTGTTCCGGGGGCTCATGCAATGCTCGCTTTTCTTTCGGAGCGTGTGCCGGTATGGGTGGCAAGCAACGCAAACAGGGATCAGCAGGAACAGAGACTGCGGAAGGCCGGGATGCTGGACTATGTCTGTGGGATTCTTGCATCCGGAAATATCGGAGCCAGCAAGCCGGACAGCAGCTTTTTCAAAGCCTGCCTTGACAGGGTTGCTCCTTTGGCTCCCCGGGAATGTCTGATGATCGGCGACTCCATGCAGGCAGATATCGTCGGCGCAGCTCATGTCGGCATGCTGACCTGCTGGTATCATTCGGATGGAGCGGAGGAGGAAGCCGACGGCATTGCACCGGACTGGACGATCAGAAAACTGGAAGAAATCACGAAAATCAGTGCGCTTACGGCGCTGGAAAGGAAACAGGCAGATCATGAATCCGATCAGAAAAGAATGGCTTGAACGCATGCTGCGTATTGCTGGGCCTGTCATAAACAGCCTTGAAAAGGGAGAACTGCATAGTACACTTCCGTGCGAATGGCACCCGGACCGGAAACCCTATGCCATGCTGGAAGCACTGGGGCGCACGGTGGAGGGCATTGCACCCTGGCTTGAACTGGAAGGCCTTGAGGGCGAGGAAAAGGACCTGCAGCGTGTCTGGCAGGAGAAAACGAGAAAAGCGATTGCCCAGGCAGTGGATCCCAACGGTGCGGACTACATGAATTTCCGGGAAGGATATGGGCAGGCCCTTGTGGATGCTGCCTTTCTTGCCCATGGGATTGTGCGTGCACCGCGTGCGCTCGGGGCCGGACTTGCACAGTCCGACCGCGAACATCTGATTCAGGCACTGCGGGATACACGGCGTTTTACGCCGTTTGTCAGCAACTGGATTCTTTTTTCCGCCATGGTGGAAGCGGCGCTGGAAGTACTTGGTGCAGGTGATGCGGATCTGACACGTGTGGACTATGCCGTACAGATGTTTCAGAGGTGGTACGCAGGGGACGGCACCTATGGGGACGGCGATCTCTTCCACTGGGATTACTATAACAGTTTTGTCATTCAGCCGATGCTGGTGGATATCCTGCACATCTTCCGCGAGAAGGGCAGAGATTATGCTGCCCTTGAAGAAAAGGCAGTCGCGCATGCTGCTCGTTATGCACAGGTGCTTGAGCAGATGATCCATGCGGATGGAACGTGGACGGTCATCGGGCGGTCAACGGTCTATCGCTTTGGGGCCTTTCAGCTGCTTGCACAGGCAGCCCTGCAGCATTTTCTTCCCGACAGGCTGCCGGCTTCCCAGGTGCGCAGTGCGCTGACTGCTGCCATCCGGCGCGGCATGCAGAGCCCGGATACGTTCGATGCGCTTGGCTTCCTGAGACCGGGTGTGGACGGGTATCAGCCTTCAATGGCTGAAGAGTACATTTCAGTCGGCAGCCTGTATCTGTGTGAAGCGGTCTTTCTGCCGCTGGGGCTTGCCGAGAGTGACCCCTTCTGGACCGGAGAGGATCTGCCGTGGACCGACAGGAAGATCTGGTCAGGGATGGATACGCAGCGGGACCATGCGGTGGACTGAAGCGGATACAGGGACTTTTCGATGTTTGAATCAAGACAGGAGCCGAGAGATATGCAGAGCAAAACGATTGCCCATTTTGTGGCGGATTCCCATGAAGATTTCAGAGAGGTCTGTGAGCAGATCAGGGATACAGGACTGACGCATGTAGTGGTCAGCGATGTGCCACGGAGTCTCTGGATGTGGGACCTGGACAGGTCCAATCCGTACGTTAACTGGAGCATGGGACAATGCCAGATTTTCAAATTGGTCTGTCCGCCGGAACTGGCGCAGTATCTTCCGACCGAACACATACGGATGTGCATGGAATTCGTGAAGACACGCTGTGAGATTGCCAAGGAAAACGGATTGAAGCCAGCCATCATCAGCAATGAGCCTTTCTGGCTGCCTGAACAGGTGTTCCGTGACCATCCTGCATGGCGCGGCGCACGGTGCGACCACCCCCGCCGGTCCCGCCATCCTTTCTTTTCCCCGAGCCTGGACAACCCTGAAGTCCTCAGAATGTACACGGAAGCAGTCCGCGTCCTTGTGGAGGAAACGGGTACGGACTTCCTGCACTTCCGGACCAATGACTGCGGAGGTGGCATTGACTGGAGTACCGGTCTTTACACAGGACCCAACGGTCAGGCGGCAGGTGAAGGAAGGAGCATGACGGACCGGGTGATCGGTTTCCTGGATGCGGTTCAGGGAGGAAACCGGGATATTACGGTGTCGCTGGAGACCGATATTGCCCTGAAAGAACCGGAATGGCTCGTCGGCGCATCCTGGCCAGGCCTGCATGAGAACCAGATCCTGAACAAAAAAGACCGCGAAGGACATGTGGTTTTGAGAAATACATTCAACCTGGCCTTCGGACGACAGCCGGTCCGAAAACTGCCGGCCCCGATGACACTGCTCGAAAACCTGATGAACATGCCCGGAGACATGCCCGTCAGGATCCTTGAAATCCCCAGGTCTGACCTGGAGGAAGGGATCAGCCTCTGGAAAAAGGCACGGACGGCAGCGATCCGTTCGGAGGCGGACTGTTATATGCTGCTTGCCGAGCAGGCCAGGGAAATGGCCGGAGAAAAGGGCCCAGACCTTGTCCAGGCGTGGCACCTGCTGCATGAATCCTCCAAACACTTGGCGCACACGGGCGTCAATCTGGTGATTCAGGGGGTTCTGCATCAGCGCTGGATCAACCGGCCGTTTGTCCTGAATCCGGAAGAACTGACAGCAGAAGAAAAGGCATGGTGGCGGCCATTCCAGTTCCAGGCCCAGACCGAGCAGGAAGCGGATGACCTGATGAACCTTCAGGGAATCGAGATTATCCGGGGTTTTACGGCGTCCTTCCTTGCAGTCCAGAGTCTGCAGATGGGCAGGAATGCCCTGAGAGGCGCGATTGGCCGATTCAGAAAGCTGGAAAGCTCGGAAAAAGTGAAAAGAACGATTCAAAGGCTGGAGGTACAGGATGCGCTGCTTGCATGTGCACAGAATGCTATTCGGTTCCAGGAACTCCGCGACCGCACGGATGTGACAGGTGAAGCGGAACCGGTACGCTCTCTTCGCTGGCCGACCAAAAATGATTCCCGTGCGCAGGAATTCCAGCAGATCACGCGCTCAGAAATTGACAACAGCTACCGCCTGGCGGACCTTCTGGAGGGCAGCATGGAGGAGATCATGCTCTGTACATCTCCGGACAGGGAAGATATCTTTGTTCTTTCAACCCAACTGCCCTCCCAGCTGCGGAGAAAAGCAGAAATCATGCTGGACCATTTTGGGGACAGTGCAAGATTCTACGAGACAAATAATGTGTGAGGTATCAAGCGATGGATACATGCATGCATCTGCATCTTCTGAAAGGCCGCAAGGCATACGGCACGGTGAGTTTCGGCACGGTATGGCCGGAGGGAGCCGTGAAAGAGTGTCTGTTCCGTGTCTGTGACGGGCAGGGGACAAGCATTCCGGTCCAGTCAGCAGCTGCCGCCCGATGGCCGGATGGCTCACTGAAATGGGCGAGGCACACGGCCCATGCGGAAGAGCTTGGCGGTGCAATCCTTGTCGAAGCCGGGAAAGCACCTGCTGCATCTTCTGAACCGGTTGTCTGGTCGGAAACAGAATCTGCGTATGCCGTGTCAGCAGGAAAGCTGTCGCTGGAAATACCGAAACCGGGTACCGACACCCTGATCCGGAATCTGAAGCTGGAAGGTGCGCTGCGCATCAGGAGCCTTCAGCCTGCCTTCCTTCTGTCACGGGTGACAGAGGATGCGGACGGATATCAGGAGACGGTCCGGAACGGACACAGTGAAGTCCGGGAAGTTCTGTTCGAAGAAGAGGGCTGTGTTGCCCTTTCTGTGTGCTATCGCGGCGTTTATGTGAAAGAAGAGGAGCTCATGCGCTTTGAAATCCGGATCCGGATTTCAAAGGATATGCTGAAGGTGACCAATACATTCTTCTTCCACGGAGATGAGCAGCGCGACAGGATGAAAGGGCTTGGTCTGCGCGCCAGTCTTCCGCTTTCCGGGCCTGCCTGCAATCATCATGTCCAGTTTATGGCCGACGGTGTTCGCTTTCATGAGCCGGTCCAGCTGCTGGAATCAAGAATTCCGAGAACAGGACCCGCCATGAAGCGTGAACAGCTGGCCGGGACGCCCGTGGTCCGGGATCCTGAAACCGATGATGGAAAATTGCTGGAAGAAGTACAGCGTGAAATGCCCGTATGGAACCGGTATATCCTTTCCCAGCTTGGAGAGAAAACATGTGAGATCCGCAAACAGACCAAGGCAGGCATGTGTCATGTAGCCGCCTTCCATGCGGAACACGGAAACGGTGTCATGGCCGTGTCCGGGGAGGACGGAGGTGCTCTGTTTGGCCTTCGGGATTTCTGGCAGCGCTACCCGTCTGCCCTCCAGGTGGACAATGCTGGATCTGGTGAAGCTACGGCGATGATCTGGTTCTGGTCCCCCGAAGCCGAAGCTGCGGATTTCAGGCATTATGATGACCGTAGCTATATCTCCAGCTATGAAGGTTTCGAATACTTCGGGGCAGACCCGGAGGGGATTGCTGTGACCAGCGAAGCTGTGATTGTTCCGACGGCTCATTTCCCGATGGAGGAAGAACTGAAAGCTTTTGCCTGTGGTGTCCAGAAGCCGCCTGTCTATACAGCAGCACCAGAGGAATACAAGGCGCGGCATGCATTTGGTTTCTGGAGTCTGCCGGACAGCGAATCCGAAGCAGGCAGAAAGCTGGAGGCGTATCTCGACAGTGCCTCCGATTATTATCTGCAGCAGCGAGACCAGCGCGGCTGGTATGGTTTCTTTGATTATGGCGATTTCCGGCATTCGTATGATGCCGACCGGCACACTTGGAAATATGATATCGGCGGATTTGCCTGGCAGCAGACAGAACTGGTTCCAACCTACTGGCTCTGGCTCCAGTTCATGAGAACAGGAAGGGAAGATATTTTCTCCCTTGCGGAAGCCATGTCACGGAACACCGCAGAGGTTGACTGCTATCACTTCGGCCCGCTCAAAGGACTGGGATCCAGACACAATGTCCGGCATTGGGGGTGTCCCTGCAAGGAACCGAGGGTATCCATGGCAGGACATCATCGGCCGATGTATTACCTGACAGGGGATTTGCGCACGGGTGCCTGCATGGCAGAAATGGCGGATGCGCATCTGGCGCTTCCGAATGTGCGCTGGTATACAGAGAAGGCACCGCAGATCCGATGCCGTACTGCACCGGACTGGTCAAGTCTTCTGTCCGATTGGATGACGGCCTTTGAAAGGACAGGCAATGAAGCCTACCGGGAGCTTGCCATAAGAGGTATTCAGGGTATTCTTGCGGCACCGATGGGTTTCGGGTCCGGCCCCATCTTTGACTTTGAACCGGCGACGGGGAATATGCGGTATATCGGGGAGAACACAGGCAATATTCATCTGACCCAGTGCTTCGCCACCCTTGAGATCCTTCTGGAGGCTGCGGATGCCATGCAGCTTCCGGAACTGAGGACCATGTGTGCAGATTATGGGGAAATGTATCTTATGACAGAGGACGAGCGAGAAAAGGCCTTCGGAGAACTGGTGCGGGGCAAAGGCTACAGCATGCGGTATACGGCCAGCGGTATGGGCGCGTACGCAGGCCTTGTCCGGAAGAATCCGGAACTGATGAAACGCGCATGGCACGAACTGCTGATTGCTTCTCCGAGAAGGTACTCGCTTAAGGGGTTTGAAACCCAGACATTTGCCACCAGGGAGGACGGGTCAGAACTCCGGGAAATCCCCTGGATGTCAACCAACTATATTTCACAGTGGTGCCTGAATACGATTATGGTCCTGGCGTTTGCACGGGAAGCCATGCCGGATGACAAGGAAATGGAAAAAATCTGCCAGGAAGCGTACAGGCTTGAACTGTAAATCCAAGAACGGGAGTTTAATCAATATGGAACCTCAAAGCGGGCATCGGAAAGGCTGGCTGCTTCATATCATTGCCGGCTTCATCGTCAGCCTTGTCTCGATGCTGATCATCATGGGCGTCTACTGGTATGATACCCGCTTTTCCACCGGCGTCCAGGAAATGATCTATACACTGACCTCACCAATGCAGGGAGCCGGAAATGACGGAACAACGATCCAGGGTATTCTTTTCTGCGGAATACCAACGATACTGATCCTTTTCCTCTATCTGTGGGCGTGCAGATGGGCAAAGGGACATCTTCTTGCCCGGCATCTGAAGAGACTCCATGCGGCATACTGCGGTCTGTTCTTTCTTGGCGCTGTCATCTATGCAGACGCTGAACTCGGCATTTATGACTATATCGGAACACGCCTTGAAAATACCAGTCTGTATGAAGAAGAGTATGTATCACCGGAAGACGTGATCCATGCGCCGGTAAAAAAGAAGAATCTCGTATGGCTGTATCTTGAAAGCATGGAGACTGCCTATGCAGACCTCGCGCACGGAGGCAGACAGGAGACAAATTTCATCCCACAACTGACCGAAACAGCCCTTCAGGGGGATTCTTTCGGGTATGGGAAGCAGCTGAGAGGCTATACGTCGATCTCAGGAACCTCCTGGACCATGGCATCCATTCTGGCCAGTACATCGGGCATCCCCTATGTCCTTCCGGAAGGATATGAAGATGCCTCCGGTGCATTTCTGCCGGGGCTGACCACGCTGGGGGATGTACTGGAAAAAGATGGATATGCGCAGGAATTCATGTGCGGGTCCGATGCAGATTTTGCAGGAAGAGCTGCCTATTTCCGCCAGCATGGGAATTATGAAATCTATGATATCTATTCTGCCCGGGAAGAGCAGAAGATTGCGGAAGACTATTTTGTGTGGTGGGGGTTCGAAGACCGTGTGCTTTACCAGCTGGCGCGTTCGGAAATCACCAGACTGGCTGAAGGGGATAAACCTTTCAATTTTACCTTCCTGACGGTGGATACGCATAATACAGGGGGATTTTGCTGTGAAATGTGCCCATCCGTCCATGAGGAGCCTCTGGCAAACACCCTGCTGTGTGCTGATGCACAGGCCGCGGAATTCATCGCGTGGCTGCAGGAACAGCCGTTCTGGGAAGATACCGTCCTGGTGATCGTCGGAGACCATCCGCGCATGGATCCGATTCTTGTGGGAGATGTGGAAACGGAGGAACGGCCAGTCTACAACTGCATTCTGGGAAGCAGCCGGTCGGCCATACGCCCCATGAATCAGAGACATCTGACGACCATGGACCTGTTTCCGACGGTCATGGAGGCACTCGGTTATACCCTTGAAGGCCGAAGACTGGGACTCGGAACAAGCCTGTATGCGAACCAGCCCACCCTGCTTGAGGTGTATGGCACCGAAGAACTCAGTGATCTGGTGACGGGGGCTTCCGATTACTATCTGAACCGTTTTGTCTTTGATCAGTCAGAAGAAGCGGCGGAGAACAACGAATAAGAATGCAGGGGGAAAAAGCCATGTTTGGGGAATATCTGTCGTCTCATGACCTGAAGGAACTGCTGGTCATGCCGTATCCATGTCCGTTTCCGGCATGTACGGACAGAAAAAAATGGAATGCAGTCAATGAACAGGACCGGAAAGCAGTTCTGGAGGCAGCAGAGGCCATGAGAACAATACCGTATCCTGTTCTTCTGGCAACGGATTACATGGCCTTTGCCAGAACAGGCAACCGGAAGATCTATGAGGATCCCTATTTCCTGAGACGTAAAAAACTGATTCTCGCGGCACTGGCCTACTGCCTGGAAGAAAAAGCGGAAGACCTGGACGATGTCATCAATGGTATCTGGTGTATTCTGGAGGAAACAAGCTGGGTCATTCCGGCGCATAATGTGGATTCCCATGAAGGTGCACCGTCTTCCCGGGAAAAACCGCTGCCGGATGTTTTCAATCCGATGATTGATCTGTTCTGTGCACAGACCGGAATGATTCTTTCCTTTGTGATGTACCTGACCGGGAATGCCCTGGAGACAGCATGCCCTCAGCTGGTGCGCAGAGTCCGTCCGGAAATTGAAAAGCGGATTCTGGTCCCCTTTGAAACACGGGACGATTTCTGGTGGATGGGCTTCCTGAGAAAGGATCTGTGCAACTGGACGCCGTGGATTCTGTCGAATGTTCTTGTCACGGCTGCATTGAATGTCCCGGAACGTCCACGGCTGTGCGGAATCGTGAACCGCGGCCTTCGCATGGTGGACAGATGGCTGAACATTGTTCCGGAGGATGGCGGTTGTGATGAGGGTGTCGCTTACTGGAATATGGCGGGCGGTGCACTCATGGACATTCTTCAGCTGATGCTTGAACTGACAGCCGGAAAGATGGATTTCTCAAACGATGAAAAGGTCCGCAGCATCCTTTCATTTCCGCGGAAGATGTGGCTTGGCAGCGCATGGTTTGCCAATTTTGCGGACTGTGACGCAAAACCGTACGTGTGCGCAGAACGCCTGATCTATGCAGGACGTTATCTGAAAGATGAAGCCCTGATGCATTTCGGGCAGACCCTTCTGGGACCGGCTCGCCAGGATCTCTCCGATACACCGCAGATGTGGAGAATGCTCAACCGTCTTTTTGGAAGGCTCGAAAAGACGGAAGGAACGGTGGAACCTGCAGAGGAAAGCTGGCTTCCCGAACTTCAGGTGAGGCTGGTCCGGCGGGGAAGAATCACTGTGTGCGGAAAAGGCGGGCATAACGGGGAAAGCCACAATCACAATGATATTGGCAGCTTTGTTGTTTTCGTTGACGGAGAGCCTGCCTGTGTGGATATCGGCAACATCACCTATACGGCAAAAACATTCTCTTCCAGACGATATGAACTGTTCAACACACGCTCAATGTATCATTCGGTGCCTCAGATCGGGGAATGGGAACAGGCGGCAGGACGGGAATATGCAGCGCGCCATGTACAGATGCTGCCGGATGGATTCACCCTGGATATGGCCGATGCATACCCTTCGGATACGGGCGTGACCGCTGCCGTGCGTACCTGGTCCCTGCCTTCGGAGAACCTGTTTGAACTGAAGGATGAAGTGGCAACCCTGGAAGACAGGCCGGTGACGTTTGTACTGATTGTGCGGGAAAAACCGGAAACGGACGGAAACCTGCTGATGGCGGGAAATGCATGCATTGAATGGGAAACAGATACCCCGGCTGCCGTCGGCATCGAAGAGATTCCTGTGGAGGATGCGAGGCTGGCGAAAAGCTATCCGGGAAGCCTGTGGAGGATTGCCTGGACCTGTGAACCGGCCCAAAAGCATACGTTCACCATGATGCTGAAACCGGGCAGATGAGCACGGAAGACCTTCCGGTCCAGAGGCCGGGAGCAAACCTAAAAGGAAAACCAAAAGGACGGCAGGATGAAACACCCTGTCGTCCTTTTGGTTTTCATAAAAAGACAGGCTTATGACTCCGTCTGCACCGCAGGTGCATCCGGCTTGTTCTGGAACAGGGCACTTCGCCGGTAGCGGATGAAGAGGAGCACGGAACACAGGATCCAGCCCATGGGGTAGGCAAGAGCGACGGAGACAAAGCCGATGTTCATGGCTTTGGTGACGGCCAGATAGATCTGGCGGAAAACAACAAAGGAGCAGAGCATAATGACGGTGGGGGCCGTGGCATCGCCAATTCCACGCAGTGCGCCGGCATAGATCTGATTGAAGCAGATGGTCAGATAGAAAGGCGTCACAATATGAATGAAGCGGATACCATACGAAATGACATCGGGTTCCGGCGAAAACAGGCCGAGCAGTTCACGGGCAGCAGCATAAGCGATGACCGAAAGAACGGCGGTCGAAATCAGACTGAGGTAAATGGCCTTGCGGACACTGTCCCTGGCGCGGTTTTTCTGGCCTGCTCCCCAGTTCTGGCCGACCATGGTGGTGGAAGACATGGCGATTGCCTGGACGGGGATCAGGACAAACGCGTCAAGCTTGTTGTAAATGGAGTAGCCGGCCATACACGCTGAGCCGAACGCATTGATGTAGGACTGGACGAAAACATTGGAGAAAGAAGTGATTGCGGACTGAATACTGGAGGGAAGGCCGATCCGAAGAATATTGCGGAAAGACTGCATGTCAATTCGGAGCTCTTTCCAGCGAATGCCATAGGCGGATGGCTCACGGGTCAGGGTATAAAGAATCAGAGCGGCAGAAATGATCTGGGAGATAATGGTGGCATAGGCAACACCGTCCACTTTCATATGGAAAACAAGGACAAAAACAAGATCAAGGGCCGTGTTGAGCAGGGCGGAAAAAATCAGGAAGATCAAAGGACGTCTGGAATCGCCGACAGCACGCAGAATACCGCTGCCCATATTGTAGAAAAGGATGCCGGCGACACCGCTGAAATAGATGGTCAGATAAAGGCGTGCATCAGCAAGGACATCATCTGGCGTCTGCATAAAGCGGAGCATGGGCTCAATGATCAGGATTCCGAGTGCGGTGGCTATAACGCTGAGAATAAACGTGACAGCGATTGTAGTGTGTACAGCCTTGCGCAGCCCCTGCTGGTCATGGGCACCGTAGCGCTGAGAAATGATAACCGATGCACCGGTAGCAAGACCTGCACAGAACCCGACCACGGTGTTGATGATACTGCCGGTGGATCCGACCGCAGCCTGAGCCTCCTTGGAAACAAAGTTACCGACCACAAGGGTATCCACCGTGTTATAGAGCTGCTGAAAAAGAAGGCCGATAATCATGGGAATCGAGAATTCAATCAGGTGTCTCCAGATACTGCCTTCCGTCATGTCGGAATCCGTGCGCATGCCGTGAGCCAAAACAATCGCCTCCTTCATGAAAATTATACCATAGAGCGGGGAAAAAACATCGGGGAAAAAGATAAGCAGGATCATCTGGGCGTGTCAAGAAATCCGGAATCCAAACGTCCCGCCTACGCGAAAATTGACAGGGTATTCCGGTCAACTTATAATCATGATAACACGAAGAAAAATCGGTGACAGGGGGGAACGCTCATGGCAAAATATGCCGTCGGCATTGATTTTGGCACATTGTCGGCAAGGGCGGTTGTTGTGGAGATTGGTACGGGAAGGGAAGCAGGCAGCGCAGCCATGGATTATCCCCATGGCGTCCTGGAATTTGCCCTTCCGGACGGAACACCGCTTGGTGACGCGTGTGCCCTGCAGGTCCCCCAGGATTACAGGGAATGCCTGACCTGGACGGTCCGTGAAGCCATGCAGAATGCAGGCGTGAATCCGGCCGATGTGGTTGGTCTGGGGATTGATGCAACCTCCAACACGATGCTTCCGGTCGATGCAGACGGATGTCCGCTGTGTGAAATGAGGCAGTTTGCCTCCAATCCTTATGCATACATCATGCTCTGGAAACATCATGGGGCCCAGGCCTATGCAGAACGCATGCTTCAGTGTGCGAGGGAACGGAAAGAGGCTTTTCTGTGGCGATATGGTGATGGCATCTCGGCGGAATGGATGATGCCGAAACTGTGGCAGATCGCGGAGGAGGCGCCGGAAGTCTACACAGCAGCGGACCGTTTTCTGGAAGTCGGGGACTGGCTTGCCATGAACATGACCGGGCAGCTTGCCAAGAGCGAATCCATGGCAGGATATAAAGCGCTGTGGAACCGCAGGGATGGTTATCCCTCCGAAGAATATCTCGCGGCTCTGCATCCATCTCTACGGACACTGGCATCCGATAAGCTGCGCGGGGAACTGTATCCGCTTGGAACCTGTGCAGGAACGCTTCTTCCGCAGATGGCCGAGAAGATGGGTCTGTGCCCTGGAACGGCCGTTGCCGTCGCCAGTATTGATGCACATGTATCCCTTCCGGGCATTGGACTGACCGATCCGGGAATTCTTCTGATGATTATGGGAACATCCACCTGTCATATCATGCTGGGTGAGGAGGAAAGGCCGGTTGCCGGCATCTGCGGCGTGGTGGAGGACGGTGTGGTCCCTGGAACCTTTGGATACGAAGCAGGACAGAGCTGCTGCGGTGATCATTTCCGATGGCTGACGGAGAATATGGTTCCTGCAAGCGTTGAACGGGAAGCAGCCGAAAAGAACATGGATCTGCATGCCCTGCTCAGTGAAAAAGCAGCAAGGCTGAAGCCTGGGCAGAGCGGTCTTCTTGCCCTGGACTGGTGGAACGGAAACCGGTCGGTTCTGATGAATATGGATCTTTCCGGCCTGATTCTGGGCATGACCCTGCAGACAAAGCCGGAGGAAATCTACCGCACCCTCATCGAAGCGACAGCGTTTGGTATGCGGCGCATTCTTGAAGGCTTTGAAGAAAACGGTCTTCCGGTGCAGCAGCTGCTCGCATGTGGAGGCATCGCCAGGAAGAATCCTCTCTTTATGCAGATCTATGCGGATGTCTGCGGACGGGAAATCCGGATCGGACGTTCCGCACAGACATCGGCGCTGGGCAGCGCAATGTTTGGAACCGTGGCCGCCGGCAAAGCAAAGGGAGGGTATGATACGATCCGCGAAGCTGCATCCGCGATGGGAGGAACGGATCCGAAGCCGGTGGTTCCGGATCCGGAGGCACACGCTGTATACAATGAACTGTACAGTGAATATCTGAAACTGCATGACTGGTTCGGACGGGGTGGAAATGATGTCATGAAGCATCTTCGGAGCATGCGCAGGCAGATCATTGACCAGCGCATGCATATGGATGCAGATTAGAAATCATCCGCATTCCGGAAGACGGACACAGGCAGACAGGAGGACGGAAACCTTGCATTACAGAAATCCGATATTATGGGGTGACTATTCTGACCCGGATGTAATTCGTGTAGGTGAGGACTTTTATTTGACGTCCTCTTCCTTTACGTATGTTCCCGGGCTCCCGATCCTTCATTCACGGGATCTTGTGCACTGGGAGCAGATCGGCTATGCTGCGGAACGACTTCCTTTTGAGCGGTATAACCGACCAGCACACAAGTGCGGAACCTGGGCACCAAGCATCCGGTGGCACAATGGACAGTTTTATGTGTATGTATGCCTTCCGGATGAAGGGCTGCTCGCCTTTACGGCAGAAAACCCTGCGGGACCATGGGAATGTCATTATGTAAAAGATGTCTGCGGATGGATTGATCCATGTCCTCTGTTTGCCTCGGATGGTACCGTTTGGCTGGTGCACGGGTTTGCTGCAAGCAGGGCAGGTATCAACAATCTGCTGTTTGTTCACCGCCTGTCGGATGACGGGCTTCAGGTCCTTGACAACGGTGTGCTGGTCTATGACGGCCGACTGCACGGTGACGTGACCGTGGAAGGCCCGAAATTCTATGAGCGGGACGGAATGTACTGGATTCTATGCCCCGCAGGCGGTGTGAAGCCCGGGTATCAGCTTGCGCTGCGTTCGGAGAAGATTGAAGGTCCGTATGAGCGGAGAGTCGTCCTGCAACAGGGAAAAACAGGAATCAATGGCCCGCATCAGGGCGGATGGGTGGATGATCCCCGGGGACAACACTGGTTCCTTCATTTCCAGGATGTAGGTGCCTATGGACGGATCTGCCATTTGCAGCCTGTCAACTGGTCGGACGGATGGCCGATGATGGGAGCGGGAGGCGAACCTGTTTCCGAAGGGGATACAGGGCTTCCTTCTTTCCCTGGATCTGTTCCGACATCGGACGACTTTCTGGAAACAATAGGGATTCAGTGGCAGTGGCAGGCCAACCCGTGCGAAGGCTGGTACAGACTGCTGAAGCCGGGGCTCAGGCTGTATGCGGCACCTGCATCCGACCTGTTTTCAGCGGGACAGTTCCTGTCACAGCTGATGCAGTCTCATGCCTTTGATATGGATGTTTCCCTTCAACTGCATGGGCATGCCGGGGATGCCGCAGGCATTGCCATGATGGGGTATACCTATTATTCCCTTGCCCTTCAGGAGAGGCATGTTGTGCTCCGAAAAGGAACGGCCGTCGAAAAGGGCAGATGGGTTCCGGCCAGTGTCGAGGAAAGCACGGAAGAAACGAGGGCCTGGGACCGGCAGGATGTTCTCTTCCGAATGCGGGTCTGTCAGGGAAAAGTCAGCTTCTATTATGGAAGCTGTCCGGAAATACTTGAACCGATCGGTGAAACCTATGCGATGACCTGCGGCGGGTGGACCGGAGCGAGGCCGGGTATCTTTGCCATGAATCTCCGGGGAACCTGGGGCGGCTGGGCAGACATCCGGTATGTACATGTTCATGCAGGACACCCGGATGATTCCGCAGGCTGAAACGCAACATCAACCAGAAAGAGAAGGAAGACATCCATGATTATAGTGTCGAAAGACGGCAGCGGAGATTATACCTCCATTCAGGATGCGATTGATTCGGTAAAGGATGCAGACCGGAATCCGACTATTATTCTGGTCCGGATGAATGAATACAGGGAACGGGTTATTGTCAACAAAGACAACATCCGGATTGTCGGGGAAGCACGGGACAGGACCGTGATTACATGGAGTGCCTGCGCGAAAGACCAGGATCCGGAAGGCCGGGCACGCGGGACTTTTCTGTCCTTTACCATGCTGGTCACAGGACGCAATGTCGAAGTGGAAAACCTCACCATCCGGAATGATGCAGGAGACGGCAGAAAAGTCGGGCAGGCAATGGCTGTGTATGCAGCCGGGGACCGGGGAGTCTGGAGAAACTGCCGGCTGATGGCTGCACAGGATACGCTTTTCTGCGGACCTGTGATGCCGAAGGTGGAAAAGGAGATTCTTCCGAGAATCAGCCATGCTGAATGTGTGGAAAGCGTGGGTGACAGCGGGATCACGCACGGAAGACAGTATTTTGAAGACTGCTGGATTCAGGGGGACGTCGATTTCATCTTTGGGCCCTACCGATGCTGGTTTGAGCGTTGTACGCTCTTTATGAATGAACGGGGAGGCTGGTATACAGCAGCCAACACACCAGAGGGACAGCCGCATGGACTGGTTTTCCACCGCTGCACGCTGACCGGCGCATGCCAGGTGGGCGGAGGATATCTCGGCAGGCCATGGAGAAAGCATGCGAGAACTGTTTTCCTGGAATGCAGCATGGATGAACATGTTTCGCCTTTGGGATTTACGGACTGGGATGCTGAACGGGTGGTCACGGAAAACTGCGGCGAATGGCATACGGGCGGCGCGCAGAGGGATCAGAAGACGAGACATCCGGGCCAGAAGCGGATGAACGATGATGAGGCGAGTGTATGGAATGTGCAGGAAGTGCTCGGAGGGTATGACGGGTGGCGTCCGGACAGAAGGATCCCGACCTGGTATCTGTGCGGAGATTCCACGATGGCCAATTATCCGGAGACTGCATTTCCCATGACCGGATGGGGGCAGATGCTGCAGTCCCTTCTCTCTGAGAATATCTTTGTGGAAAACTGTGCCATCTGCGGACGGTCGAGCAAGAGTTTCCTGGCAGAAAAATGGCTCAGCTATATCGAAATCTGTCTCCGTGAGGGAGATAAGCTGATCATTTCCTTCAGCCATAATGATGAGAAAAAGGATCCACTGCGCTACACATCTCCTTTTGGAACATTTCCGGACTATCTGAGTCTGTATATTGATGCGGCACGGGCCCATGGAGCGGAGCCGGTTCTTGTGACACCGATCGCCCGGAGACATTTCGATGCATCCGGAAGACTCCTGGCCACCCATGGAGACTATCCTGAATCCATGCGAAAACTGGCGGTGAACCGTGGCGTCCGGCTGGTTGATCTGGAAAAGGGAACCATGGAAATACTCCAGAATATGGGTGATGAGGAGAGCAGGAAGCTGTACTGTCATGTTCCCAAGGGACATCCGAATTATCCGGATGGAGCAGCAGACAACAGCCATCTGCACAGACGCGGGGCTATCCGCTATGCTGCACTGTTTCTTTCTCTTTTCAGAGGTGAAAAGACCGTCGGAGAAATCGAATTCTCCCGGGAACAGAAAGATCTGACAGGAATGATTGCAAAAGAAGACAGCGTACTGGGATGAGCGGTTTGCCTGCACATATAAAGAACAATTCATCCTATTGACACCAGGAAAAAATCGTGATACTCTCGCAAAGAATCCAGGAAAAGGAGGACGCACTGATGACCAAGCGAAGCATCGCAAGGAAATGCATGTGTATGGGCGGCTGCGCAAAGCAGTCTTGTTTGCAGTGCGTCTGCCGGACCCATTAACAGCAGGTCCTGTTTACCGAATGCAATCGGGGCACCCGCACAGGGTGCCTTTTTGAATTCATTCCGGTTGCTTCAGACGGAGCCTGCTGAATGTCTCTGGAAAAGCCCCGTGGGAAAAAGAATCAAGTGATAAGGAGAATGAACTATGAAAAAGCTGCTTTCCGTTATTCTGGTGCTTTCCATGCTGCTGTCTGCTGCTTCGCTGGCTTCCGCGGAAAACGAAAAGTCCGTGAACATCGGCGTAACGAGCACGGTGGCCACGCTGAATCCTCTGGCTATGGATGCCACCGAGATCGTGAAGTATTCCACCTCGCTGGTTTTCCAGTCGCTTGTGGAAGCGGACAGGGAACTGAACTTTGTTCCGGTCATTGCCGAGTCCATTACAACGGAGGATAACATTCATTTTACCATCCGTGTGCGGGATGAAGCTGTCTGGAGTGACGGGACCCCCATCACGGCGGAAGATGTGGAATTCACCCTTGTGATTGGCGCAGATCCTCAGTGTGCAAACATTTCGCTTGCCATGTATTCGATCGTTGGCGTGAGCGATGACGGCATCATTGAAGAAAATGCAGAGTCCATTGAGGGGATCAAGGTTGTCGACGAAAAGACCCTTACCGTGGAGACCAAGTATCCGACCGCGCTGTCCACGTTTGAGAACAATTTCGGACGTTATGCACTGATTCTTCCCAAGCATGTCCTGAAGGATGTTCCCCGTGCAGATCTCCTGACCTATGAATGGTTCAATCATCCGGATGTGATTTCCGGGCCGTACTTTATCCATGATTATGATCTTCAGCATTATGTGCATTATGTTGCCAATGAGAACTATTTTCTTGGAGCACCGAAAATCAAGTATCTGAATATCAATGTGCTTGCGCCGACCCAGCTCCTTGCCGGCCTTCAGAGCGGTGAGATTGATCTGATTCAGCAGACCATGGGGGATATTCCTGTTGAGGACTACGAAGCCGTCAAGGCACTGCCCAATGTGAAGGCAGTTCCGAGCACACCGGTCACCAATGAACTGATTTTCGTCAATGTTTCCCATATCCCGGATGTCCGTGTCCGTCAGGCCCTGCTGTACGGTATGGACCGTCAGGCCATGGTGGAAAATCTTCTGGGTGAAAACGGAACCGTTGTGGACGGATTCCTTGTACCGGCTTCTCCCTATTTCAGCGAAGAGCTGGGCGTGACAGCATATGATCCGGAAAAAGCGGCTTCCCTGATCGCTGAAGCCAAGGCAGATGGTGTCAGCACCGAGCTGACCTGGTATGTCAATTCTTCGGAGAGCGTCTGGGGCAATGCTGTTCAGTACTTTGCAGCCATGTTTGAAGAAATGGGCCTGAAAATCAACCTGCGGACGGTGGATATCGCCAATCTCATGACGATTGTGGATGAAGGCTCCCATGATATCCTGAGTGTGGAGTATACCCTGATGCCGGCAGACCCGTACACCGATATTGCGTGGCTGATCGGCGGACAGAGCCTGTGGACCGGTTATACCAGCCCTGAAACGGACGAGGCGCTTGCGCTGAGCCAGGAACTGACCGATCCGGCAGAAATCACGGCCCAGTACTTGGTGGTCAACCAGATGATGCAGAAGGATGCCCCCGTCATTTCCGGCTGGGTCATTGGGAAAATGGGTGCTGTCAGCAACCGCCTGGTGAATGCAACCGCCGACGTGTTCGGTACCTTCCTCAACGTTCAGGACTGGGACATCCAGTAAAAACATTTCTGCCATATTCCTGCGGGAATATGGCAGATTCCTTCTCGAATCATCTTTCTTTCGAAGAGGTGAGAACAACGCAGCAGCTTCTGGAAATCCGCCATCTGCAGATCGACTTTGCACAGGGAAAAAGCCGGACGAAAGCGGCATCAGATGTCTCCTTCAGTGTCGGCAGCGGCGAAATCCTGTGTGTGGTCGGAGAGAGCGGAAGCGGGAAAAGCATTACGGCACTCTCTGTTCTGGGGCTTCTCAACCGTCAGGGCAGGGTTTCTGGCGGGGAAATCCTCTTTGAGGGAAGAGACCTTCTGAAGCTGAAGGAAGAAGAACTCGATCAGATTCGCGGAACCGGGATTGCGATGATATTTCAGGATATCATGTACAGCCTGAATCCGGTTTTCACGATCGGACTGCAGATGACAGAAGGCATTTGCAGGCACAGGGGGATCAGCAGAAAAGAAGCCTGGGCTGAGGGCATTCATCTTCTTGAAAGAACAGGAATCCGGAATGCCGAACAGGTCATGAAAAAGTATCCGCATATGCTTTCCGGAGGAATGCGGCAGCGGGTGATGATCGCCATGGCCCTGAGCTGCCGGCCAAAACTGCTCATTGCCGATGAGCCGACAACAGCACTGGACGTTACCATCCAGTATCAGATTATGGAATTGCTGCGCTCGCTCAGGGAGGAGACCGGGATGTCCATTCTGCTGATTACCCATGACCTGGGAGTGGTAGCAGAAATGGCAGACCGTGTTGTGGTCATGTATGCGGGACAATGCGTTGAAGAAGCGCCTCTTGCGGAACTTTTTCAGCATCCGGCGCATGCCTATACCCGTTCACTGATGCGTGCTGTACCCGGACTGCATGATGACCGGCAGCACAAACTGTATTCCATTCCCGGATATGTTCCCCAGGAATATGGGGAATTGAAGGGATGCAGGTTTGCACCAAGGTGTCCGAAGGCGGAAGACTGTCCGATCAGGGACATGGAAACATGGAAGGAGATCCGTCCGGGTCACAGAACGCGCTGCTGGATAGGGGGCGATGCGGAAAATGGCGAATGAGGCTTCCGTACTTGAAGTCAGACATGTCTTCAAGGATTACCGTATCGCAGGGGAAAAGACCCTGTTCAGTCAGACTTTTCATGCGGTGGAAGATATATCCCTCGAAATACGGCAAGGGGAAACCTTTGGTGTTGTCGGGGAGTCCGGGTGCGGAAAATCAACACTGGCACGCCTCATGGTCTGTCTTGAAAAACCCACATCCGGCGAGGTTTACTTTCAGGGAACACGCGTGGACCAGATGCCGGAAGGGCAGCTGAGACGTCTCCGTCCCAAATTTCAGATGGTCTTTCAGGACAGCGGGTCCTCGCTGAATCCCCGCAAAAGGGTCCAGGATATTCTCAGGGAGCCCATGCTGTACCATGGAATCGGCAAAAGGACGCAGATTGATCAGCGCGTGGATGAACTTCTGGAGATGGTCGGACTGCCGGTGGAAATGAAAGACCGTTATCCGCATGCTTTTTCAGGCGGCCAGCGTCAGCGCATCTGTATTGCCAGGGCATTGTCCCTCAATCCGGAAGTGATCGTGCTGGATGAACCGGTTTCTGCACTGGATGTTTCGGTTCAGGCACAGATTCTGAACCTGCTCCGTGAACTTCAGAAAAAGCTGGGGCTGACTTATGTATTCATCGGTCATGGTCTCGGAGCCGTCCACTATGTGAGTCACAGGATTGCCGTCATGTATCTTGGCCGTATTGTGGAGTATGGAACATCGGATGATATCTTCGATCACCCCGTCCATCCCTATTCAAAGGCCCTTCTGGATGCTGCACCGGTGGCGGACCTCCATGCACGGGACCGTGTTCGGAGTTCCCTGAAGGGAGAAATGGACGAGACACCGCCATCGGGAGCCTGCCCGCTTTTCAACCGGTGTCCCAACGCACGGCCTGCCTGCAGGACGTTTGAGAACATCATGCGGGAAGTATCACCGGGGCATTTTGCGGTGTGTGACCGGGCAAGGGAGGAAAGGGCATGTGGAAATATATCCTGAAGAAAATCCTGCTTGCGGTTCCTGTTCTCCTGGGGATCACCATCATTGACTATGCGATCATGAGCCTGGCCGGAAGTCCGCTGGACATGATGGTCGGGCCGAGAATCAGTGAAGCTGCTGTTGCCTCACGCGCTGCGCAATGGGGACTGGATCAGCCAGTATATGTGCAGTACTGGCACTGGCTGGTGGAAGTGTTTCACGGCAATCTGGGGTATTCCTACAAAAGCTATCAGCCGGTGGCGGACCTGATCAGAAGCCATGTTGGTCCCACTCTGCTGCTGATGGGCGTTTCCATGATCCTTGGTCTTCTGATTGCCATACCGGCAGGGATTTACAGTGCGGTGCACCGGTATGAAAAGCGGGATTATGCGGTCGTTTCTGCCTCCTTCCTCTTCTCGAGCATCCCGGGATTCTTCCTCTCCCTGATCCTGATTTACTTTTTGAATGTACGCTTCGGTTTGCTCCCGTCTTCCGGCATGATGACGGCCGGAACAGGGGGAGATTTTGCCGATATTGCGAGACATCTGATCATGCCCGCCATTGTCCTTGCCGTAGGGGTTGCAGGAGGAAATATCCGGTATATCCGTTCGGCGGTTCTGGAAATCCTTGAGATGGATTATCTCCGGACAGCGAAAGCCAAGGGAATGGGACGAAGAATTGTGATCCGAAAGCATGCATTTCGAAATGCCCTGCTTCCGATTGTGACCGTCATCGGTATGCAGATTCCGACCCTGTTTGGAGGGGCGGTAATCGTGGAACAGCTGTTTTCATGGCCAGGATTGGGGCTTGTCACCATGAGTGCGGTGATGGGAAGAGATTATCCGGTGATCATGGGTGTCTGCCTTCTTTCTGCAGTTGTTGTCCTGGTTTCCAATCTGCTTACAGACATTCTGTATGCGATCGTGGACCCAACCATCAAATACTGAGGAGGTGCCGCGGTGAAAAACAAAACCCAGACGGGCATGATCGCCCGGCGCTTTCTGAAGCATAAAATGGCGGTGATCTCCCTGGTCCTGCTGACCGTCTTGGTGTTCCTGGCGGTTCTTGCGCCGCTGATTGCTCCATATTCACCGACCAAACCAAGCGGAAAGTTTTCAAGTCCGCCGTCGGAGGAACACATTCTCGGAACCGATAAGATCGGCCGGGATATGTTCAGCAGGATCCTGTATGCCGCACAGGTCAGTCTGGAGGTGGGTTTCCTTGCAACGCTGATCTCGACGGCAGTTGGTGTTCTTCTCGGCCTGGTCAGCGGGTATTTTGGCGGGGCCGTGGATAAGGCCATCATGAGCTTTACCGATATGGTTATGTCGTTCCCCTATATTCTCCTGGTTCTTGTGGCTGCAGCGATTTTTCAGCCGGGGAAATGGAGCATTATCCTGATTCTCGGATTTGTGGACTGGCCAGGGGTTGCCCGACTGGTGCGCGGCAATGTCCTGAGTCTCCGGGAGACCAATTTTGTCAAAAGTGATATCACTTCAGGTATGCCCAAACGCTATATTCTCTTTTCCGAAATACTGCCCAACACCATTGCCCCTGTTCTTGTTTATGCAACCAGTGTGTTTGCACTTTCGATTCTCGATGAGGCAGCGCTTTCCTACCTGGGCATGGGCGTGCAGCCGCCAACCCCGTCTCTGGGAAACCTGCTCAACGGAGCAGAGTCCTTGTCGGTTCTGACGGGAAAACCGTGGCTGTGGGTTCCGGCAGGTGTCGTGATCATCCTTCTGGTGATGTGCATCAACTTTGTCGGGGATGCACTGCGGGATGCTTTTGATCCAAGAAACGAATAAAGAAAGTGTGATGTGTCATGAAAAACGATCTGATCCATCAATCCTGTGAGTTTGACTGCGGGCCGACCTGCATGGTCAATGCCATGCGTTACCTGTTTGATCGGGAAGAAATACAGCCCGGGGTATTGAAGCATATCTGGATTATGGGGATTGATACATACTGTGACCATGGACACATAGGAAGGCATGGAACATCCCGGGCCTCCATGAAGTATATGACCGAATGGCTTCAGGAATATGGAAGGGGATGCAAGTTTCCCATTTCTGCCTAGTTTCTGGGGGATGGGCAGGCGGTCATCGAACCGGATGGAAAGGCATGGAAGTGCCTGGAACAAGGTGGCTGCATTATCATGCGCTGCTATACCGGAAAGATCGCGCATTATGTCCTGCTGACAAAGATTCTTCCAAGCGGTGAAATCGGGCTGTTCGATCCCTATGCAGAGAATCCCGAATTCGAAGGGGAAGGCCGGAGAGTGGTCGAGGGGCATCCGAAAGAGATGAACAGGGCGGTGCGTTGGGATCTGCTGAATCTGGAGGACCGAAGCTGTGATTATGCCATGGGCGAACCGGAAGTCAGGGAAATGATTCTTCTCAGCCGGTCCGAAAGACTGGCTGAGAAAAGCGGAGAATCCAAAGCCGCCGGACATGAATGAAATCAAAAGAAGTCCTGTTGCATGAGATATGCGGCAGGACTTCTTTTGATTGTGCTGCTTCAAATGAAAAGCAGGAGCCCCGTATGGGGTTCCTGCGATGATTTTTACTTGTGTACACGGACACCAATGACGGCTTTCTCACCGTTGATATCCCATTCTGCGGTGGTAAAGCTTTCGTCGGCCTCGCTGCGCTCAAGGGAAAGAGCCAGGGTCGCTTTGGTAATCATGTCGCGGCCGGTTTCCACAGCGGAGGCAAGGCGGTCGGTGGAGGTGTAGACGACATCGATCCGGTCTGTCACATCAAAGTCGGCATCACGACGCATTGTCTGAACCTTGGAGATGACTTCGCGGGCATAGCCCTCATTGATGAGGTCTTCAGTCAGGTTGGTATCGAGGACAACCGTCACACCGCGGTCCTGCTGTGCCATAAAGCCAGGCTTCTGCATGGGCTTGGTCAGCACATCGGATTCTTCCAGGACGACCTGGGTTCCGTCCAGTTCGAAGGATACCTTTTCACCGCGGGCGAATGTATCGACCACATCGTTTCCGTCCATCTCAGAAAGAGCCTTTCCGATCTTTCCAAGGAGTTTTCCATACTTCGGACCGAGAGTGCGCATCTGAGGCTTAAGCTCATAGGTCGTGAAAGCACGGGCATCGTCTGTGAAGATGACTTCCTTCACATTGAGCTCATCCTCACACAGCGCCTGGTAGGCTTCCGAGAAAGAAGCGCCTTTGACATACATGCGGGAGAGCGGCTGACGAACCTTGAGGGAAGCGAGGTTACGGGAAGAGCGGCCGAGCTGGACAACTTCCAGAAGTGCCTGCATCTGCTCTTCACATTCGGTGTCGATCCTGCTCAGATCCGCGGTGGGGAAGTCACAGAGATGGACAGACTCGGGAACATTGGGAACGTTATTGACGACCAGATTCTGATAAATCTCTTCGCTCATGAACGGAACGAACGGTGCGGCAACCTTGGCAAGCGTCACCAGTACGTGATAGAGCGTTGCAAAGGCGGCTTCCTTGTCGCCGGCCATACCCTTGCCCCAGAAACGCTCGCGGCCGCGGCGGACATACCAGTTGGAAAGATCATCCACGAAGGCGGCGATTGCGTTCGCGGGCTCGGTGACACGGAATGCGGTGAGATCATCATCCACACGTGCGATCAGGGAGTTCAGACGGGAGAGAATCCAGCGGTCCATCAGTGTCAGTTCGGTCTTCTCAAGCGGATGGGCCAGAGGATCGAAGCCATCGATCTGGGCGTACATGGCGAAGAACGCATAGACGTTCTGCAGCGTGGCCAGGAAACGGCAGGGACCTTCCTGAACGGCTTTTTCAGAGAAACGGGTCGGCAGCCAAGGTGCAGAGGTGGTGTAGAAATACCAGCGGAGGGCATCGGCGCCATATTTATCGAGCATGACAAACGGATCCACCACGTTGCCCAGATGCTTGCTCATCTTGCGGCCGTCTGCATCCTGAACATGTCCCATGACAATGACATTGCGGAAGGGCGCCTGGTCGAACAGGCAGGTGGAAATGGCCTCCAGGGTGTAGAACCAGCCACGGGTCTGGTCAATGGCTTCCGAAATGAAGTCAGCGGG
>ONVN01000319.1 GCA_900321295.1 uncultured Eubacteriales bacterium | reverse complement strand
TTCATGGCGGT
The DNA here is from genome assembly GCA_900321295.1 of uncultured Eubacteriales bacterium. Taxonomy (GTDB): domain Bacteria; phylum Bacillota; class Clostridia; order Christensenellales; family Aristaeellaceae; genus UBA2943. The sequence goes on along the minus strand of ONVN01000319.1, from coordinate 2,922 downwards.
TGATGCGGCAATGGAGCAGGTGATGGGAATCGAACCCACGTTATCGGCTTGGGAAGCCGACGCTCTACCATTGAGCTACACCTGCATAATCCGCATCAACAAGCCTAAACAGACTTGCGACGGCATATATTGTAGCAACTTTTCGTCAACTGTCAAGAGTTGTTTTTCTGCTGTTTTGCTTGTTTTTCAAGCCCTTCGGCACCTGCGTCCTCTTGTATTTCAAGGTTTTTCCTTGACCATAAAAGCATCACATTGCTGTCTGCCGCGTCCTGGCAGAGCCGCACACATAGAGGGAATGGTTCAGTGAACGGTTTCAATATACATCGCATCACCGAAGGAAAAGAAACGATATCGTTTTTCAACTGCTTCCCTGTAGGCTTCCAATGCCTGATCTCTGCCCATAAAAGCGGAAACAAGCATCAGCAGCGTCGACTGCGGAAGATGGAAATTCGTGATCAGTGCATCCACTGCTTTGATCCTGACTCCTGGCTTGATAAAAATCTGCGTTTCTCCGCTCCCGGCATGGATAATGCCTTCGTCGTCCGCTACCGTTTCAATGGTGCGAACCGATGTGGTTCCTACACAAATCAGGCGTCCCCCCGCCGCTTTCGCCTGGTTGATCTGCCGCGCGGCCTCTTCAGTGACCTGATACCATTCAGAATGCATCTTATGATCATCCACATTGTCTTCCTTGACCGGACGGAATGTACCCAAACCTACATGAAGAAGGACCGGAACAATCATAATGCCTTTTTCTCGAATCTTTTCAAGCAGCTCTTCCGTAAAATGCAAGCCTGCCGTTGGTGCTGCAGCGGACCCTTCCTGTTTCGCATAGACAGTCTGATACTTTTCAGGATCTTCCAGTTTTTCATGAATATAGGGGGGAAGCGGCATTTCTCCCAGCCTGTCCAACAGTTCCTCAAACACGCCTTCATACACAAAGCGGACATAGCGTCCGCCGGTTTCAGGAACATTGCCCAGAATCTCACAGCGCAAAAGCCCGTCACCAAAGGAGCACCAGGTTCCTGGCTTCAGCCTTCTCCCTGGCCGGACAAGTGCTTCCCATTCATTGGCATTCTGCCGCCTGAGAAGCAGCACTTCAACCGGAACGCCTGTTTCCTCTTTAACACCCAGCAGCCGCGCAGGAATAACGCGCGTCTCATTGATGACCATGCAGTCACCCGGGTTCAGTTCATTGATCACTTCATAAAACAGATGGTCTTCCCGGGGAGAGCCATCGGCTCTGGCAACCATTAACCGACAGTGGTCTCTGGGCTCCACAGGTTTCTGTGCAATCAGTTCCTCCGGAAGAAAATAATCAAAGTCTGCAGTTCTCATGCTCTCATTTATACCTCATCCATGCTGATCTGAATCTGTCCCTGCAGGGATGCGGGCGGAATACGCCCCATGTGCTGATAGGCCGCTATGGTGCATACCCTTCCACGCGGTGTCCGCATAAGGAAACCCAGCTGCATGAGAAAAGGTTCATAGACCGCTTCGATCGTACCTGCATCCTCCCCCGTTGTTGCTGCCAGTGTATCCAAACCCACAGGTCCGCCTCCGAACTTGTCAATCATTGTCAGGAGCATATTTCGGTCTGTCTTATCCAGTCCCAGTTCATCAACGCCTTCCATCTTCAGGGCTGCATTGGCGGCTTCCCTCGTGATGGTTCCATCTCCGCGCACTTCTGCATAATCGCGTGCCCGTTTCAGCATGCGGTTCGCAATACGGGGAGTTCCACGGGATCTCCTGGCAATTTCCATCATTCCGTCCGGCGTTGTATTTTTGACTTTCAAAATGCCGGCAGACCGTGTCACAATCGCTGCCAGTTGATCCGGCGTATACAGTTCCAGACGGTAAATCATCCCAAACCGGTCTCGGAGAGGCGCTGAAAGCTGACCAAAGCGTGTTGTTGCACCAACAAGTGTAAAATGTGGAACGGCAATGCGGATGGACCTTGCCGTTGGTCCCTTGCCAAGCATGATATCGATGGCAAAATCCTCCATGGCCGGATACAGCACTTCTTCGACGGACCGGCTCAGCCGATGGATTTCATCGATAAAGAGAACATCCCCTTCGTTCAGATTGGCAAGAATTGAAGCAAGATCGCCCGGGCGTTCAATGGCAGGCCCGGAAGTCACGCGGATATTCTGTCCCATCTCAGCTGCCACAATCGAGGCCAGCGTCGTTTTACCAAGACCGGGAGGGCCATACAGCAGCATATGATCCAGCGGCTCATGCCGTCTCAGCGCAGCTTCAATGGAAAGACCCAGACTCTCCTTTACGCTGTCCTGACCTACATACTCTTTTAAGTTGTGCGGCCGCAGGCTGTTTTCAAGGCTGACATCGTCGCCTTGCATGCCTGAGTCCACGAGCCGTTCTTCCAACATTCCACTTCACCTCAAACACCAGCCATCGCACGCAGTGCAAGGCGGATCAGTTCTTCTGCCTGGTCAGACTGTGTATGTATCTTTCCCAGTGCTTCTCTTGCTTCGATAGAGGAATACCCCAGCGCCGTCAGGGCCTCCATGGCCTCATGCACAGCATCGCGTGCGGCAGGAACTGCAGCCGCTGCACTATGACCACCCTTAACGATCTCCGATTGGCTGACCTTGTCTCGGAGTTCCATGCAGATACGCTGGGCAGTTTTCTTTCCAATCCCCGGTGCCCGGCTCAGTGTGTTCAGGTCCTCCATCAGAATCGCCATATTCAGATCCTGAATTCCCATGCTTCCCAGAAGCCCAAGTGCCATTTTCGGCCCGACCCCGGATACAGAAATCAGCTTCAGGAAAAGCTTCTTTTCTTCCAGAGTGGCAAACCCATACAGCTCCATAGCATCTTCTTTCACGGACAGCCATGTCTGGCAACGCATGGTTTCTCCATCTAGCGGCGCAGCCTGAAGAGTCGTCATCGAGCAGTTCA
>ONVN01000236.1 GCA_900321295.1 uncultured Eubacteriales bacterium | reverse complement strand
TCCAGTATGCTTCAGCCATTGCAAATGAACCGCAGAAGCGGAAAAATGGTTTTGTCAGCGCCTGTATTGAACAGAATCTTTCCTATGAAGTAATGGCGCTGGAAGATGGTCAGCCCTATGCCCGATTCGAACATTTTCTTTCCTCGCATTATACGAATGGCCGGCTTGCCTTTGACGGTCTTTTCGTGGGAACGGACTCGCTTGCCTGGCAGATGATTCAGACCTTGAAGAAAATGGACATCCATGTCCCGGAGGATGTCCAGGTCATTGGCTTTGACGGGATCCGGATGTTTGGCGACCTGGACCCCATCGTTTCCTCCATTGTTCAGCCAGTGGCTGAGATCGCTGAAACATGTGTCAGTACGGTGCTTTCAAGGCATCTCTCCACGGTGCCTTCTCTCATCTGCCTTCCCGTCGCCTATCGTCCCGGTGGTACGACCCGGGAAGAACGCCCGTAACGTGCACGCGCTGTGAAGCCAGCTGAACAGATGCACATCCGGCAGCGTCACGCAGCACGCACCGCCTGTCCTCCGGGAAGGAGGCATGTACGACTCTGGAAAAACAAGAATCCATGGGAAGGTGTCATGAACCGCTTCCCATGGATTTTTTGTTGAATGAGCTTCATATGTTTCATGTGAATGATTTCACAGCAGCAATCTCCTTTTCACGAAGGAATCACCGAAAAGGACCTCCCGCAGGCATCCCGTTTCATCATCTGCGGAAGGTCTTTTTGCGTGCAGGCAGTTTCCGCCCCTGCCAGCCGGCAGCTCTTCTCAGGAAGGAAGTTCCGTCTGCGTTCCCCTGATGCTATCCTTCAGCGCAAGCAGCCTGAAATAGATTTCTCTCGGATTCTCATCTTCATACAGGAAGGCTCCGTTTCCGGAGAAGCTGGGTTCGATGAAGTCCCACCATGTGAGTGCCTGGATTTCCGGACGCGATGCGGCCAGCGTATAGAATTCCTCCATCCAGTCGGCCTGGGTATGTTCATTCCAGCCTCCATGCCATGTCCCTTCGGACATATCCAGCTGGGACCAGGTGCTTCCGGCATTGCTTTTTGCCCTGAAGCCGCCGTTGACACCCATTTCGGTGATATGGATCGGTTTTCCAAGTGCCTTATAGGCATCGAGCATACTGGAAACAGCCACCATATCCCGGCCCGGGAAATAGAGCTGAAGACCAATCACATCAAAATCCACACCGGCTTCCAGAATCGCTTTGAAATAGCCCAGGGGAGACCGCAGATGTTCCGGCAGCGCGCCGTAGCAGGTATATCTTCCCGCGACATACTCGGCAAAGGGGAGACAGACATTCACGATGGACACCGCCTGATCACTGGCTTCCCGCAGCGCATCGGTTGTGGCGCGTGTCAGATCCACCAGCTGCTCCTGATTCAGTTCAAAGCAGTTGGCCCAGTCATGGGCCTCATTCATGGCATCCCAGACGTCAATCACGCCTTTATACCTCTTTACATGGTGGGCAGCAATGGCGGCCGCCGCCCTCCGCAGTTCAGGATATTCAAGGCCAAACATCCAGGATGGATTGACTTCCTTATGTCCAAAAAACAGAGGATGCCCTTTCGGCGTGATGCCTTTTTCCGTGAGGAAGGACAGCGCGCGGTCAACATAGCCGTAATCATATCGGTCCCGTTCCGGAACGGTTCTTCCCGGATAGAAGGGTAAGGTTGCAAAATCAAACGCTTTTGCAAAAAACTTGGCATATCGTGCCGTCGGAGACGTATAACGCATAAAATTGCACCCCAGATGAAGATCCGGACGCGGCCTGATCTCCTGCTGTGCTCTTTCAAACAAGGCTCCCTCGGCAGCATACATGGCATGCGACAGCGCATACAGACGATTGTCCGGTGTGTCAACGCCCCGGTTTGCCAGATGCTCCAGTTCGAGGGCTGCTTCCAGGTGCCCCCGGGTTTTTACCGACAGCGTAAGTCCTTCAGAAAAACGTTTCGCCCATGCGATGTACGTACGGATCGCCTCTGTCACAAAGTCAACGAAATCCCCTTTATATCCCTCGCCAAGATTATCGGCCATGACCCAGAGCTGGCCATACAGGGGTACCGTGATCTTTGCATGAACCATATAGGGACTCTTCCCGGCCTGCAGTTCAACCGTTCCGTCTGGAAGAATACGCATTCTGCGTTCTTCCGGTTCAAAATCCAATCCTGAGAGATAGACCGATTTCAGGACGCTTTCGGCCATGGCCATGCCCCCTGGTCCATCCAGACGTACCTTTACACTATACATCCTGCGTTTCTTCCTTTCCTATTTGTTGTTCATGGAAACGCCGCACATGGCGGATGCATGAACACGCTTCCGTCACGGAAAAACATTGCGGACAATATTCACGGGTCTTGATGATTCTTTTTTATACGATCAGCTTTCCTTTGTCAATCCTTTCAAATGCGCGCATGCCTGCCAGACCGTATCGTGACCGCCATGCCGGTGTTTCCTGCCCATGCATCTTCGGATTTTCTGTTCGTGAACCGGTCTTCCTGTTCAGCTTTTGATTGAAAAAAAGAAAGAAACGCGCACTTTTGGCTGTGCGATTCTTGCGTCTATTGACCATTTGTTGCTGCTTTTTGATCTTCTTTTGTTTTTTCAGGTCGCAAAATTTGGGTTTTGTGCAAACGACAGTTGCTTTTTCACTGTTGTGCTGTATAATTATCGCAAACAGAAAAATAATAGGCCTGGTAACGAAGGATTCTTTTCCTACATTTCTAATACAGAAAGGAAGCCAGTTATGAGTGCAGTTAATCCCGCAAAACCCAAGCCAAGGAACCGCCATGCTTCACAGGGTGGTTGGAAACGGCAGGCAGCCTATCTGACGATGGTTCTGCCTGGTGTCATCCTGCTCCTCATGTTCAGCTACCTCCCCATGCCGGGTGTCATTCTGGCCTTCAAGAGCTATCAGATGACGGTTCCCACGGAGACTTCTTTCTTCCAGAATGTCTTTCTCAACAGTCTGGTGGCTTCGAACTGGAACGGCATAAGTAACTTTACCTATCTTCTGAAAGACGCACCGATGCTCATCCGCAATACCGTTGGCTACAACGTCCTGTTTATGGTGGTCGGCGTCATTCTTCAGGTGGGACTTGCGGTCGTCATCAATGAAATGCGAAACCGCAAAACGGCAAAAGTTTATCATACCATCGCTTTTATGCCGTATTTCGTCAGCTGGATCGTTGTCATGTATGCCCTGTATGCCATGATCGCTTTCAACGGCTTTTTCAATCAGGTCGCTGCAAACCTGGGCAAGGAGCCCATCAAGTATTACTCCCAGAAGCAGTACTGGCCGTGGATTTTCCTTCTGGCCAATATCTGGAAATACACCGGACAGGGTTCCATCATCTATCTTGCCACCCTTACCGGTTTTGATGAGCAGCTTTATGAAGCAGGTTCCATCGACGGTGCCAGCAACTGGCAGCAGTTCCGTTACATTACCCTGCCTCAGCTGATGCCGACCATTGTCATGCTGCAGATTCTGGCTGTCGGCCGCATCTTCAACGGCGACTTCGATATGTTCTATTCCCTGCCCAATGGTTCCGGTACCCTTCGTCAGGTAACAACAACCATAGACGTATACGTGTACGACATGCTGAAGAAAGGCAATCTCCGCAATTCCTTCGGCTATGCAGGCGCAGGTGCCTTCTTCCAGTCCATCGTCGGCTTTGTGCTGATTCTGCTCACGAACGCCATCGTCCGGAGGCATCAGCCGGATATGGCACTATTCTGATGAAAGGAGGAAGTGTCAATGAGTACCATTGATAAGAAAGAAGCCCGCCGTCTGCTGAAAGCGGAAAAAAAGGCGGAAAAGCACAGTCTGGCACGCAACCTGATCTCCAGACGCACCAATGTTCTCTTCAACGTCATGCTGATCATCTTCTGCATTCTGATCGTTTTCCCGCTGTGGATCATTGTGGTCTCTTCCATCACCAGCGAATCCGCACTGACCACTTACGGCTATCGTCTGTGGCCCCTGGAGTTTTCCGTCAACGCTTACACCTATCTGTTCCGTGACGGCTCCATTATGATTACTGCCTACAAGAACACCATCATTGCTACTCTGGCAGGCACTGTCCTGTCTGTCATCACCGTTGGCCTCTATGCCTATGCCCTGAGCCGTCCTGATTTCCGTTTCAAGAAATTCTTTACCTTCTTCAGTTTCTTCACCATGCTCTTTGGCGGCGGCATGGTCAGCTACTACAACATGACCCGCAGCGTTCTCGGCCTGAAAGACACGGTCTGGGCACTGTTCCTCCCCATGTCCTTCTCCGCTTACTGGGTCATCATCATGCGCACCTTCTATCAGTCGAGTGTTCCGGAAGCCATCATCGAATCCGCCCGAATCGACGGTTCCGGAGAATGGCGTACGCTGCTTCAGATTGTCTGCCCTCTTGCCATCCCCGGTTTTGCAACCGTCGGTTTGTTCAGCGCCATCGGTGTCTGGAACGATTTCAGAAACTGCCTGCTGATCAATGACAGTGCCAAGTTCTTCAATCTGCAGTATACCATTTATCAGACCATGAACAATCTGCGTTTTCTGAAGGAGAACGCCTCCCGAATGGGCGGCGTGAACGTGGCCAATCTGCCCGCAGAAACCTTCCGTATGGCCATGGCGGTCGTGACCGTCGGCCCCATCATCATGGCCTATCCTTTCTTCCAGAAATACTTTGTCAAGGGCCTTACGGTCGGTGCCGTGAAAGGCTGATCCGATTCCATTTGATTTCATGAGCATGAATGCTCAGAAATAAATAAAACAGGAGGAACTCACTATGAGGAAACTTCTAT